>WQXD01000008.1 GCA_009785015.1 Oscillospiraceae bacterium
ATCCGGAAAGCGCATAAAAATTCCCCTCAAAACTGATTTACAGATTTGAGGGGAATACCTTGTTATACCGGCATTATTTAATCAATTTTTTTTCCAGCGCGATCCGTATGGCGTCCACGTTGTTTGTCGCGTCCAACTTTATGTATATCGACTGCAGTATTTTTTTTACCGTATTGACGGACAAGTACCGGATTTCCGCTATTTCTTCGCGGGAAAGGCCGTGGTACAGATCGTTGAGCACTTCCAATTCCCGGGCTGACAGCAAAACATCTTCTTTTATATTTTTTTCTCTTTTAAACGAATTGGCGATGACAGCGGACCTCTTTGTATAGACGGAAGCTTTGCGTTCGGTGGATATAAGCCACTGTTCGGGAATCACGCAATCTTTTTGTTTTTGCACCGTGGAAGCCAGCAGGCGAAACGACTTGCCGAGCTCAATAAAGGGCATTTCAAATTCGCCGTTGAATGACAACTCGTAGGCCTTTTCAAAATCTTTTGCCGATCCCGCCATGTCGCCCGTCGCAAAGCGCGCGACGGCGAACAGCAGTGAAAATATCAGTTCTCCGAACAGGAACCGTTCATGCGGGGCTCTCGGGTGGGAATTGCATAGAATCGAAAGCGCCTGTTTGTATTGCCCCGTTGCCAGATAATATCTGACGCCGACGATCAATTCCCTTGTGGGAATATGAATTTCGGGCGCCGCGTCTTTTTCGTCGATGGCAAACCATGACGGCGCCATATCGGTGAGCCCTATATGGATATAGAATGAACCGGCAAACAAATCGTAGAGAAGCTGACGGTTTCCAAAATCCGGATTTTGCAAATGAGCGTTCAGCTGTTTCAGGAGCTCTTTCGTAAAGGGGTAATTTCCCTCATGTATGGCGATACGGAGCAGATATTGCTGCGCCATTATTTCAATGCTGTACTGTTTTTTTTCACGCGCTTTTATGACGGCGTTATGTGCGTGATTTCCCGCGATATCAAGCTGATTTTTGAAAAAAGCGAGTTCGCAGGCGGCGAGGTCGTCATACCCGTAATACATATTATGATATGTTTGGGCGATGTACAAAGAGGTCTCTCTCGATTTTTCGATGAATTTGTCGAACTCAGACAGTTTGGCGCCTTCTCCGACCAAACAGGCAAAGGAACGAATGTCGGCGACGCCGAAGGGCCCCGTCACCGTCACGGGCGGCACGGATGATAAATTGAAATATTCCACCGCCTTTTTCAAATGATCGGAAAAATCGTAATTATGCGTGACGGTGCAGGTGTATGTGGCTATATAGGCCAGATTGCTGTAAGCGGTGTACAGCAGATATGAGGCAACCGGCATATCCGAATGTTCCCACTGACAGATTATATCGGCGGACTTTTTTTTGGCCTCTTCATATTTGCCCATGCCCAGATACAAAAGGGGGATAAAAAGGTTTTTTAACAACAAGACGTTGTAGTCGCTTTTTTCGTCGTCATCCGGACCCAGTTCTTCGAGAATATTCAAAAAATATTCACAGGTATCGGGAGGCAGCCTGAACGGGTAGGAAAGCAGCACTTCAAGCACGCGGTCATATTGGCGCGATTTCGCGTAATAATTGACGGCGTCCGTAAAAAAACTGTTCTCAAAGCACCACTGCGCCGCCCGCCGGTATATGTCCTGTTTTTCGTCGTCGGACAAAATATGCTGCTTGCCCTGTAAAAATTCCAAATAAAGCGGATGTATCCTGTAGTCGCCGTAGAAGCTGTCAAACCATATAAATGAAGCAAGAAGCGGCATATATTGCGCAAATAACGGATCATTGAAAATATCGCCCAGCAGAACCAGCGGCAAATCGGATATCAATGACAATTCCGCCAGCCTTTTTTGAACCGTTTCCGGAAAATCGTAAAATGCTTCCATTTCCAATAATTTAAAAATATTCTGTTTCATAATGTCAAGCGCGAGATCAAAATTTTGAGGGATTTTTTTCAAAATCAAGGACAGCATTTTGACCGCCAGAGCCCAGCCCTTTGTGGCGTCGGCACATTTTTGGAGTTCTTTGGCGGGAAACGGAATTGCGAGGTGCTTCAAGTAATCTGCGATTTCATCATCGGTAAAGCGCAGCTCATCTTCCGTTATAATGCTCGCTTTGCCTTTGGAAAACAAAGAAACGGCGTTGATTTCGGGTTCTTTTCTGGAAATGATGATCACGCAGGCGCCCGGGATTTGCAAATGAGCACAGCGTTCGGCGAAAACAAGCGCCTGTTTGGAATGTATCAAATGGAAATCATCCAGCACAAGAAAGGTTTTGTGCGAGCGGTGTTCCGCGTTTTTTAAGATTTCGGCGAATTGCTTAAAACGGGCGAGCGTCTCCGGGAAACCGAACTCGCGCAGTTTATCGGCCAAATACGGATTGTCTAAAGCGACATTGTGGGTGAGGTTTTCCCAATAACGGGACCCTATGTTGTCGCTTTCGGTCAGCTGCAGCCAGCGGACGACGGCATCGGTCTGCCCTTCGACATAATGATGCACCGCTTGAGTTTTTCCGCATCCGGCGCCGGCAATCACATAAACCAATTTGCAGCTTGACGCCTGGTCGAAAATTTTGTCAATGCGGGGCCGCGGCATATAATGCGCGGTCAGCGGTGATATACTCAAATTTAAATTGGTTTCGGTTGAGTTTACCATATACCTATTCCTTAATGTATAATTAAAAATCACTTTATTTGTTCGGTTTTGATTTTTTCCGCTAAATCATTTAAATATATCCAACGCTCCATTTTTGATGACAACTCCGATTCCAGCATCTTTTTTTGTTCGACAAACCGGGCCAGTTCTTCGTATTTCCCGTAATCGGCGGAGAGCGTTTCAATTTCATGTTCCGCCAGGCTCAACTGCCGTTCCAAATCCTCGATGTCGTTTTCGATTGTATCGTACTCCCGCTGTTCATTAAAAGTGAATTTGAGTTTCGCGGTTCTGGCCGGTTTTGTCTTTTGCGGTTTTACAGGCGGCGTATCCGCGATTTTATCTTTCGGCAAGTCGTCTCTTTGCTCGAGATAATCCGAATACCCGCCGTTATATTGCTTTACCGTTCCCCCGCCGTCGAGTTCAAAAATGGTGTTCACCGTTTTATCCAAGAAATACCGGTCATGCGATATCGCGACGACGGCGCCGCAAAAGCTGTCTAAATAATCTTCAAGCGCGGTCAGCGTCAGCGTATCCAAGTCGTTTGTCGGTTCGTCCAAAAAAAGCACATTCGGCCCCTCCATCAAAGTCCGGAGCAGGCATAACCGGCGTTTTTCGCCTCCGGAAAGTTTATTGACGGCATTTTTTTGAAGGTCCGGCGGAAAAAGAAATCTTTCGAGCATTTTAGACGCGGGAACGGTTCCTTCATTCGTGAAAAACAGCTCCCCGCCTTCCCTGATATAGTCGATTGCTCTCATATGTTCTTTTTCGGGCGGTATTTCCCATTCCTGCGACACATAGCCGATTTTCACCGTGTCGCCGCTGACGACTTCGCCCAAATCGGGGGCGAGGTTTTTTGTGATTATTTTCATCAGCGTCGTTTTTCCCGAACCGTTTTTTCCGATGATCCCGATTCTCGCATCCCTCAAAATGATATGGGAAAAGTTTTTCACAAGGCAACAACCGCCGAAAGACTTTGATATATCGTTGATTTCTATAGTTTTTTTGCCCAGACGGGAGGCAGCCGAATCCATTTCGAATTTTTCCGCTGCAGGCTCGTTTTTGTCGCTGAGGGTTTCAAAACGCGCTATCCGCGATTTGCTCTTGGTCCCTCTCGCCCTCGCCCCGCGCCGCATCCATTCCAGCTCTTTTGTATAGAGGCTCCGGCTTTTTCTCCTTGCGGCTTCCTCCATTTCCTCGCGCTGCGCCTTCAGTTCCAAAAACCGCGAATAGCCCCCCTCGTATGAATAAAGCTTGCCGTCGTCGATTTCCACGATTCGATTTACGACTCTGTCAAGAAAATATCTGTCATGCGTGACCATCACAATAGTGCCGTTATATGATTTTAAATAGTTTTCAAGCCACAGTATCATTTGGCTGTCCAAATGGTTTGTGGGTTCGTCCAAAATCAATATTTCACAGGGACTCACAAGCGCGCGGGCTATCGCAACGCGTTTTTTCTCCCCGCCGGACAACTTTTTTGCGTTTATGTCGAAGTCCGTGAACCCCAATTTGCCAAGTATCGATTTGGCTTCGTATTCCTTCGTCTGTTTTGTCTCTTCATCCAGATTTTCAAATACGATCTGAATCAAAGATAAATTTGCATCGAATACCGGATTTTGGTCCAGATATGAAATTTTCGCGGCGGAATATTTGCTGATTTTGCCCTCATCGGGCATTTCTTTGCCCGCCAGTATATTCAATAACGTCGATTTGCCTATTCCGTTTACGCCGATAAGCCCCACTTTATCGCTTTTATTCAGATACAGCGAAACGTCGGCGAGCAGCGGCTTCTCGTAATAACTCTTGCTGATTTTTTCAGCTGACAATAATATCAAGACTGCACCTCTGAATTTTTTCTTACATTATATCACGGAAATCGGCGAAAGTCAATGATTTTTATCGGATTTTTTACTGTTTTCAACATCAATAAAAAATATACCTTGAAAATGTGCCGAAAATGTGCTATACTGGATTTATTGAAATTTATTTTACTAAGGGTGGTTTTTTTATGAATTCATATGAACGGGTATATGCGAGGCTCGCGGGCAAGCCGGTCGATAAAATCCCCAACCTCAATATAGCGATGTCGCTGGTGGCAAAACAGGCCGGGGCGACATACCGGCAATACGCGCAAGATTACCGCGAGCTCGTAAAAGGCAATTTGATTTGCGCGGAAAAGTTCGGATTTGACGCGGTAAGCGTCATTTCAGACCCCGTGCGGGAAGCCTCGGCCTTTGGGGCGACGGTGCATTTTCCCGAGTTTGCCGTGCCTTACACCAAACCGTATCTGCTTGAGGACGCCGCGGATCTGACCCGGTTGAAAATCACGGATCCGTTAAATTCCCCGCGCACCCTCGACCGTATCAAGGCGGTCGGACTCATGCGCGAACGCGTCGGGTACGATTATCCCGTTATAGGCTGGGTTGAGGGAGTTTTGGCGGAAGCGGCCGATTTGCGGGGCGTAAATAATCTGATGACCGATTTAATCGACGATGAGCCGTGGCTTTATGAACTGATGGAAATAATTTTTGATTATCAGAAACGTTTCGCGCTGGAGCAGATAAAAGCGGGCGCGGATATAATCGGGGTGGGAAACGCCGTCGCGTCATTGGTCGGCCCGGCCCTTTACGAAGAATACGCTCTGCGCTATGACAAGGAGCTGGTGGAATATATTCATCAAAACCACGCGAAAGTAAAGCTTCATATCTGCGGGAATATCAGCTCCTTGCTGCCGCTTTTGGCGCGGGTTGCCCCCGATATCTTGGATATCGACTGGATGGTGGATTTTGAGGCTGCCGTGAAGAGCTTTTCGGATTTGCCCGTGAGCGTCAGCGGCAATATGGACCCCGTCGCGGTTTTGCTGCAGGGCACTGCGGACACGGTGGAAAAAGAAACGCGCAAATGCATCGCCGCAGCCGACAAAACGTCGTTTATCGCGGCAGGCTGCGAAGTTCCGGCGGAGACGCCGGAAGAAAATCTTTTGTCGATGGACAAATTACTGTATTTATAAAGTGGTAAAAATAAAACAGGAGAGATAAATATGAACTTGCAGGATTGGCGTCCGGTATCGCAATTGAAAGTAAAGGAGACGCCGCTGACGCGCGCGAAAATTCCCGTCATCGACGCTCACTGCCACCTGCGCGGCGTCAAAGATGCCGGAAAATTGGTCGCGGCCATGGACGAATTCAACATTCGCGCCATAGTGCATTTGGACGGGGTCTACAAGGACGGCGGGTTTTACCGCGAACAGGCGAAGTTTGCCGGCGCTTACCCGGACCGCTTTGCGGTGCTCTGCCAAATCGACATCGCGCAAATTGACGACCCGGAATTCGGCAGAAAGATGAGCGCGCATATCACGGCCTGCGTGAATAGCGGCGCGCGCGGAGTTAAGTTGCACAAGTCCATGGTGGGACTGCACGCAAAAGACGCAGCCGGAAATTTCGTCATGCCCGACGACCCGCGCCTCGCTGCCGTTTGGGATGCCGCAGCCAAAAACAATGTGCCGGTGCTTATCCATATCGCCGACCCCGCGGCGTTTTTTCTGCCCACGGATGAATATAACGAGCGATTTGAGGAATTGCACGAACATCCAAACTGGAGCTATTATAACGCGGGTACGCCCGGTTTCGAGGCGCTGCTCGCCGCTCAGGAACGGATGCTGAAAGCCAACCCGCAAACCGACTATGTGGTCGCCCACGTCGGTTCGCACGCCGAAGATTTGGCCGATGTGGCGCGTATGCTCGATTTATACCCGAATATGTACGTAGATACTGCGGAACGGATTCACGAACTCGGACGCCAGCCCTATACGGCGCGCGATTTTTTAATTAAATATGCCGACAGGGTGTTGTACGGAACCGATTTGGTGCCCAATGCCCACAATACCGGTTATAATTACCGTTTCTTCGAAACGCGCGACGAATATTTCCCATACAACAGGCTCGAAGAGCATAATCAGGGACGATGGATGATATACGGCGTCTATCTGCCCGACGAAGTGCTGCAAAAAATATACGTGAATAATGCCGAACGGCTTTATTTTCGGAAATGAATTATTTCACATACCTCTGTTAAAATTTCAATATTCCCATATGTTCAAACAATATTTTCACACCTATCAGTATCAATATGACGCCGCCTGCAATTTCCGCTTTCGACTTGAATTTTGTGCCGAATATATTGCCGATTTTCACTCCGGCCATTGAAATTAAAAATGTTGTAATCCCGATAAACAAAACCGCGGGGATAATGTCAACGTCAAGAAAAGCGAACGATATGCCCACAGCCAAAGCGTCAATGCTCGTGGCAACAGCCAACGGTATCATTTTTTTAGGATTGAGCGACACTTCAATTTTCGATTGTTCCTCTTTTTTTAACCCCTCGACGATTGTTTTGACGCCGAGGAAACATAAAAGCCCAAAAGCTATCCAATGGTCGTAAGCGATAATTTTTTCGGCAAACAGCGTTGTTATCGCATAGCCGATAAGCGGCATACCTATTTGAAAGCCCCCGAAGTATAAACCGACAATGATAAAATTTTTTATATTGATTTTTTTAAAAGTCAGTCCGATACAGACGGACACGGCAAATGCGTCCATGGAAAGTCCTATTGCAAGTAAAAAAAGTTCAAAAAGGTTCATTATCAATCCAGTTCGGCGAATTTTTCCATAATATGTCGCAACAAATTCGCGAATTCACTCGAATACGCGCGTATCCTGCCTATGGTAATAAAGGCGCATATATTCCTGCCATTCCTGTTTTGTCGAATACGGTATGTGCCCTCGCGGAGACAGCGTTTCAAAATTCCATTCTTCAAAAAACAATTCGAACTTTTCGACCGGACCGGAAAATTGTACGGGCAAATACATAACGACGCTGTAGTCGAGCAGTTCTTTGAGCAGATGCGCGCCTTTTTGGTTGATGAGTTTGTAATTTCGGGGCATGAGGATATAGACGCCGCCCCTCTCGCCCGCCGGCCTGGTGACCGAACCGCAAAGACAAAGTTTGCCCTCGTCCCATTGCAGCTCCGCAACTTCACAGTACCCCTGCTGTATATGCATGTCGGTCGATAAAAGCCACGGGTGATCCCTTTTTTTCGCTATGCGGTAGAGTTTGCAGCTTTCCGGCGGCAGGCGGCAAGGGAAACTGTTTTTAAACACCCCGCAGTATTCTTCATTCCAAAATTCGTAAACGACGTACTGCTCCCCGGCGTCCAGCCCCAATTTTTTAAAATCCAAAGTCAGATCGCAAAATGTTTCGTCGGAATTGAACGCCCCGGCGAGCAAATAGGAATCCCAGCTTGTATCTATGCTCAATTTGATGACTCTGCTGTAATCGCCCGGCTGGACCCTCTCGAACAAATCGGCGGGCTTCGCCGAATGTTTCGTTCTCGGCAGGCACATTTTTATATACCGCAGGCGTTCTTCGTCCATATCCGCGATATTGTCGCCGAGCATCACGGGGCTTCCGCCGAACAGGCCGAACATCGTCGCTGCGAAGCGCGCGTATTCGACGGGATACGGCTTATCGATTGAAAGCACGTTCAAATCGTTTTGGTACAGGGTCAGATGCGTGAAGTAATTGCAGGCGGCGTTTTTTTGAAGCGCCTTTGTGTTTGCATAGTGCTCGTCGTGCAAGACGTTTGAGGCGTTGCGCCAGTCGTCCAGACTTGAACCGACCTGCCTCGCCTCGCCGAAATCCCGCCCGATCCGCGCGGCGTTGATTGTTCCGGTAAAGCCGGGCGAAGAAGAAACCGCCGTCTGTATATGCGTATCTTCCCCCGCGGTTTCGCGTATTTCCTTCAGTATTTCATATCCCGCCTGAACCGCCGTTTTAGATGGATCGTATAAGACGGAGTTTTCGTCTATTTGAAGAAAATCGAGCATGTAATACCTGACGCCGATTTCGCGGTAATAGGAAAACAGCTTGCGGACGTATCCGATCGTTTCGGGGTGCGAGCCGTCCAGGTTATAGCGGTGCATGTGATAGCGCGGCAGATCGTCGTCTTCGTATTTCCAGCCCCACGCTTCCTCGGCGCACATCGGCTCGCCGTCTTTGCCGCGAAGCAAATGCGTCGAATGTTCTTTTAACATTCCTTCGGCTTCGCCGTAAAACCAGAACGGCGAAACCCACAATCCGGGCTTAAAGCCCAGTTTGTTCAACTCGGCGAAAAACGCCTTTAACCCGTTCGGGAACTCGTCGGCGTTTTCCGCAAGCCAGTTTCCGGGGATATAGTCTTTCAAGTTTGTCTGGCTTATCCAGATGTAGTCCACGTCAAATCCGCGGAGCCTTTCGCGGATTGCTCTCGCGGCGCCCAAATTATGCTGTTGTGCGGTGTCTCCGCCGCTTTTGAGGGACGGTACCCAGCTCGACTGTATGAAACCCACCGGCGCCGCAGCGTCAAATTCCGGCCGGTAAACGGCCCTCACTTTTTTTGCCCACAGTTCAAGGGCTTCGTAAGGGTCGGCGTGAAAGCTGACGGCGCATAATTCGGAATTGAATGTCTCGCCGGGTTTCAGCGAATATTTGCCGAAAACCATCTGAGCCCTGTAACCCGTCATTCCCCCGCCTTTTTCCACAGTCAGGGCATGGCGCGTTTTCATCCGGCTCAATGTGAGAAAACCGATCAAAGCCGCCGTGTTCGATTCCGGGTCGTATATATGCGCGATATTATCGGAATAATATACGCGGGAAGCATCTTCGACGAGCTCCACTCCCATGTTCCAGGGCTCCCATTTGAAAAACGTCGTTTTATCGGAATGAAAATCAAATATCCGCCCGCCGCCGTCTTTGCCGCAGCGAAGCAGTTCCCAGCTGCTTACACTCAAACATTTGCCGCCGTTGTTTTTGAGGGAAGCCATGACCAAAATGTCGTTTTCGCGCGCGAATATCGTCCATATCCACGACAGGCCGTATTTACCGCTGACATACTCCGCCCTGTGACGGCTGCCGGAATTGGTAACTTCGGCCTCCGCCGCTTTGAATTCAAAATGTGTCAGGTCGATATCTTCGCCCTCTACCGTTATCGCCCCGCCTATATTCGTCAGCGCCGCTTTTTCGCGGCATATGTCAAAAAACCCGGTTTTGCTCAGTTTGAACTCCAGCGGAAGCCCGCCGCCGTCTATCGCGGGCAAAAGGCGCGAAATTTCTTTTGACGGGTCAAAATCGTTTTTGATCAAAATATCGTCGGTGTTCATAAAAATTCATCCCTATTATTCGTTATTCGTTTTGATATCCTTGATATATTATACCTCTCACTTTTGAATTTGTCAAGCATTTGCTTTTGAAAATATTATGCTTCTACTTTTGGATACGCCGGGCACCGCCAAAAAAAATTTATTTTATCTGTTGAATTTTGCGCTTTTTTATGATATGATAATATAATGAAATTTTCTAAGGGGGAAAGCCAAATGACAGCCATAAAACGCTCAGACGACGAACGATACAACGTATTCATGGGGATCGGGGGAAAAAAACTGATCCACTGGGAACACTGGTCCAATCCGGACGCCGAAACCTATCTCACCGGGATAGACTACTATGAGCACCCGCGCCTTTGCCGCCTTAAAATGCGCGAACTGTATCCCATGCTCGGCCTCGGCGTCCACGAAACCGACGCTCCTCTCCAAAGGCCGAGGCTCGGCGGAGAAATATCGAGCGACCCCGAAAGGCATACCGTCCGCTGGGGCGAAAGCGAAACCGCCACTTTTCTGTACGGCTCCGTTTTTAAGACGCCGGAGGACGTGTTCGGCTTCTCCCCGCTTGAACACGCGGACTTTTCCAAATGGAAGGGCGGCAGCGTGGTGGAAAACGCCGACTTTTCAAGTGAAGAGATCATATACAAGCGATGCCGGGCGGGATTTCCGGAAAATTGGGGGGACAAAGCCCCCGAGGGTTCGTCCGCCGGGGTGGGATTTTACAACACCACATTCATGTGGCCGCTGCTCACTTTCGGCTGGGAGCTTTTTTTGGAGTGCTGCTTGGACCCGCGCTTTGAGCGCGTGATGGACGAATTCGCGGAGATAAACCGCAGGGTTTTTCGGGCGTTTTCCAAGCTGCCCATAAATTTTGTCACATGCCACGACGATATCGTCATGACAAACGGGCCCGTATGCTCTCCGCAGTGGATGAACAAATATGTTTTTCCCAGATACGAGGAGTACTGGTCCATGCTCAAGGCGGCGGGCAAAGAAGTGATTTTTATGGTGGACGGATGCGTCGACGCGTATGCCGACGACGTTTTCGCGTGCGGGGCGAGGGGGATAATCAGCGAGCCGTGCACCGACTACAAAGCGATCGCCAAAAAACACAAGGATTGTTTTATCGCGGGGGAGGGCGACAACCGGATACTGCACACAGGCGACCCGGGGCAGATAAAAGCGATGGTCGAATCCATGGCCGAAACAGGCAAAATGTCGGGCGGGTACATGATGTGCATAGGCAACCATATTCCCTGGAACGTGAACCCGGAGGGAATCAAGCTCTACCTCGATTTGTCCGACCAAATCGCCTACAGGTGAATATCGATGGAGCGGCTGCGGGGCGTGGTTGAGCGTATAACATATGCCAGCGAGGAAAAAGGGTACAGCGTCATCAAAATCGCGGTGAAGAATTACGGCGAGCTGGTGACTGTCGTGGGAAATATGGCTTCGGTCAGCGTGGGCACGGTGGTGACTGTTTCGGGCGAATGGACGCACAACCCCAAATACGGCAGGCAGTTCAACGCCGAATCGTGGGAAGAGAGCGTTCCTGCGACTGTATACGGCATCGAAAAATATCTCGGCAGCGGCCTTGTAAAGGGTATAGGGCCGAAATTCGCCAAACTCATAGTGCAGAAATTCGGCGCGCAAACCCTGGAAATCATCGAAGGGGCGCCCGATAAACTGATCGAAGTCGGAAATATCGGCCCGAAACGCGTCGCCATGATAAAAAAAGCCTGGTCCGAACAGAAAGAGATAAAAAATGTCATGCTTTTTTTGCAGGAATACGGGGTCTCCACCGCTTTCGGCTACAGGATATACAAGGCCTATGGGGAACTCAGCATCGAAACGGTGAAAAACAACCCGTACAAGCTCGCCGACGACATCTGGGGCGTGGGGTTCAAAACGGCCGACGGCATCGCGGCCAAATTGGGCATGGAAAAAGAATCCTTCGAGCGCTGCAGGAGCGGGATTTTTTACGCGCTGAACAGATTGGCCGACGATTCGGGGCACTGCTATGTCCCTTTGGATGAACTCTGTAAAAAATGCGCCGAAATGCTCGAAATAGAAGAGACGAAAATCGTGATGAGCGTGGACCACCTCGTACAAGCCAAAGAGCTTTACAGGGAAAAAATCGAAGAAAACGACAACATATATCTTCTTCCGTTCTATTATTCCGAGACAGGGACCGCAAAGCGGCTCGCCTCAATCGCGCTAAATGAACAAGACAACATAATACCGCCCGAAAACGCGAAAAAACTGTTGAATGAGCTGATAGACATACAAAAAAAACAGGGGATAATCTACGACGAAATTCAGATAGAAGCGGTGAAAATGGCCGTCGCCTCAAAGATATTTGTCCTGACCGGCGGGCCGGGCACGGGCAAGACCACCATCACAAAGGCGATAATACAGATTTTTTTGAACGCGAATAAAACCGTTTTGCTCGCCGCTCCCACGGGCAGGGCCGCAAAACGCATGAGCGAGGCCTGCGGTATGGAATCCAAAACCATACACAGGCTCCTTGAGAGCAAACCGCCGGACGGGTTTGGACGGGACGCCGGAAACCCGCTGGAGGGCGACGTGCTCATTTTGGACGAGACTTCGATGATCGACATAGTGCTGATGTACAATCTTTTAAAGGCGGTCCCCGACAAAATGACGCTCATATTCGTGGGCGACGTCGACCAGCTGCCCTCCGTGGGGGCGGGGAACGTGCTGGGCGACATTATAAGCTCGGGATGCGTGCCCGTGGTGAGGCTCACGCATATATTCCGCCAGGCGGCGGGAAGCAGGATCGTGACCAATGCGCACAAAATAAACGCGGGCAAGATGCCGGATTTGTCCGGGGGGAAGGACAGCGATTTCTTTTTTATACAGACCGTTCAGGAAAAAGAAAACGATCCGGAGGATATAGTGAGGCAGATAGTGGAGCTTTGCTCGTCGCGCCTGCCGAAATATTACAAATTCGACCCGGTCGCCGACATACAGGTGCTCACCCCGATGAAAAGAAGCGAAACCGGAGCCGACAATTTAAACCGGGTGTTGCAGGATGCCCTAAACAAAAACACGCTGGCGCTCAGGCGCGGGGCCACCGAGTATAAATTAAAAGACAAAGTTATGCAGATAAAAAACAATTACGAAAAACAAATATACAACGGGGACATAGGCTATATATGCGGCATAGACCAGACGGACAAGACCCTGTCGGTGAATTTCGACGGAAATATCGTCGAATACGACGTCCTTGAGCTCGACGAGCTCGTGCTGTCATATGCAATCACGATACATAAATCGCAGGGCGGCGAATTTCCGGCGGTGGTCATGCCGTTTTCGTTTTCGCACTTCGTCATGCTCGGGCGCAATCTGCTGTATACGGCGGTGACCAGGGCAAAAAAAGCGGTGGTGATGATAGGCGACGCCAAAGCGGTGAGTTATGCCGCGAAAAACAACGATTCGCGCAAAAGAAACACCACATTGGCCGAAAGGCTGAGGGAAAAGATAGAAATAACAAAATAAGGAGGGATATTTTATGAAAATCAGCGCCTCGACGATTTGCTGGATGTACGACGACAGGCGGACCGCGCTGCGAAAAGCCGCGGAAGCGGGTTTTGAGGCGGTCGAAATGATAATTATGGCGCCGGAAGTCGCCTCTTTCCACAATCACAGCCTGCGCACCTCGGCAGTCTGCGAGCTGGCGGCGGAATACAGAGAATTCAATTTGAAATGTTCGGGGGTGCACATAGGGGGGCTGCCCACCGACAAAAGGCTCGGCGGGGCGTTGGAATACGCGCATACCGCCATAGACGCCGCTTATGAACTCGGCGCCGGAGTTTTGGTCATGGGCGGACCGGACAGAGCAAGCGAGCCGTTTCGCGCCTATATCGAAGCTGTGGAATCCCTTATCCCCCATTTGGAAAAGAATTCCGTTCGGCTCGCCGTTGAAAACCACTATTTGAACTGGGTGCAGTTTATTCAGGATTACGAATTTATCTTTGATTTTATCAAAAGCCCCCTGCTGGGCATGACTTTGGATACGGGGCATTTCACGGCGGCCGGGGTAAACCCCGGCGAAGTCGCGCGAAAATTCGCGCCGCGCGTATTCAACGTGCATGTGAAAGACCATATAGGGGCCCACTGTGTCGAAATGGGCATGGGGACCACCGACAACCGCAGCTGCGTCATAGCCCTGAGAGAGGCGGGATACGGAGGTTACCTGACCCAGGAGCTCGAAGTCGCCCGCGAGATTTCGGACAGGGCGGCTGCGGACGGGCTGCGATATATGCAAACCCTGGCCCGTCAGTAAAGATGGGTGTAAATATTTAATTTTTGATTTTAAAAACGAAAGGAAAATGTATGCCTGAGAAAATAAACCTGGGCTTTATCGGCTGCGGGACGCATTCGACCAACAACACATACCCCATGCTGGCCTATACATACGGCAGGCTTGAAGCGGTCTGCGACATAGACGAAGGCCTCGCCTGCCGCAACGCCGCCCTGTACGGCGACAAATCGACAAAAGTCTACACCGACGCCGATAAAATGCTGGATGAAGCGGCGCTTGAAGGGATTATGATAGTCGGCCCGCCGGATATGCATTACAGATACGGAATGGCCGCGCTCAAGCGGGGGCTGCCCGTATATGTGGAAAAACCCCCTGCTCCAAATCTCGAAAAAACGCTCGAGATGGTAGAAGCGGCCAAAGCCAACGGTACTTTTGTGATGTGCGGTTTTATGAAGCGATTCGGCACGGCGTACAAGAAGATACGCGAAATGGCCGAAAGCAAAAAAATAGAGCTTTCGACCGGCTTTTTCAAATATTCGCACTGGTCCTGCGGCGATATTTCGATGATGTACACGATGAGCATACATATAATCGACCTCGCCATTAGTATTTTCGGCGGGGTGAAATCCGTGTACTCGGTTTGCGGCAAACCCAACGGAAACATATCCGTCACGCTGATACTGCATCATGAAAGCGGGCTGCACACGCAGCTGATGCTGGACACGTCCCACCCGCGCATACACGAGCGCGCGGAGGTATCGGGCAAAATGGACGGCAAAAACACGCTGATAACAGTCGACAACGTGCAGCATATGGAGATGCACACCGAACAGCGGGATTATACGTTTATCGACGTGCTCGCGCCCACAATGCAGCAAATCGAACCCACCGCCGGATTTGACGGAATAAGCGTATGGCGCCCGGATTACGCAATGCCCAACATGGGCCAGACCCGGCACTTTTTCCAGGGATTCGCCGGGGAGGCCCGCGAGTTTGTCGACGCTGTAAAAGAAAAACGCGCGGCATACTGTTCAAACGACGATATACTCGGCGCCATGCGCGTCATCGACGCGGTGATATCCAAGCCGAACGGATACAGCGAACTTTGAGGTGATAGTAAAATGAAATTGACCGAGCAGGACGTCCTCGCCGAAATCGCGGTGAACGAACCAAATACCGCCATGCGCAGAAGGGCGGTCAAAAAGCTCAAAATCCAGGCCGCGCTCGGCGAAGTGGCCCAGAACGACAAAAAAACCGATATCCGGATAATCGCGCTCAAAAAACTGACGGACCAGGCCACAATCGGCGAAGTGGCGAAAAACGACAAAAAAACCGACGTGCGAAGACTGGCGCTCAAAAAACTCAAAGACCAGGCCGCGCTCGGCGAAGTGGCCCAGAGCGACAAAAAAACCGATGTGCGAAGATTCGCAATCAAAAAGCTGACGGATCCCGCCGCGCTCGGCGAGGCGGCGAAAAACGACCCCAATGCGGACAACCGCAGAATCGCGCTCAAAATATTAAAAAAAATAACTGCCAGAGCGGCAAAGGCCCAAAATATATATCTGCTGCCGCAAGGCACGGGTATTTCCGCCGAAAACGGCGAAATTGACGCTGTGTTTGAAAAAATAAACGCGGCTGTTTTAGAAATCGACGTATTGGGAAAGTCCATCCATGACAAAGCCATATCGGACGATGCCGCCGCGATAAAAAACGCGCTCGTCAAAATCGCGGCGTTTTTGGACGAAGAACGAAAAAAGACCGATATCGGGCGGCGGGCTTCGCGCCTGGAACAATTTTTGGGCTATTATGTCCCGGCCACGATAAAAATACTCGAAAGTTACCGGCAGATAACGGAATACGGATTGGAAGGCGGCAACGCGCTCGAGACAAAAAAGCGCATCGCAGAAGCAATGCCGTTTATACGGGGCGCCTTTGAAAAAGAGCTCGACAACACATACGAAAACAAGATGATCGATATCACCACGGATATCGACGTGCTCGAGGCCATGCTCTCCAAAGACGGCATTTGGGAAATGTAAAGCCGGGGGGCTTGACAATTATGCCCGCCCCCCTACTTTGTGTTTTTGACAAAATCAGTCCAGCACGGTCATTTTTTTGATGATGAGCGGTTCCACCGGCTCGGAGACCGCTCCGTCAAATCCGAGCACCCTCTCGATTTCCTGAAATTTTTCGATGACCTCCATGCCCTCAATCACTTTTCCGAATGCCGCGTAATCGCCGTCCAAGCGGCTGTTGGCGGCGAGCATGATGAAGAATTCGCTGCTCGCCGAATTGTTTTGCCCGCCGATGCGCGCCATGGATATGACGCCTTTGGTGTGCTTCAGCGTGTTTTTGGCGTAGCCGTTGTTGGAGAATTCGCCCGTGATCGTCGCCGCTTCCTTTTTGGCGCCGCCGGCGTCGTAGCCTCCGCCCTGGGCCATAAATCCGTCGACGATGCGGTGGAACGTCAGCCCGTCGTAAAAGCCTTCTTTTACCAATCCGACGAAATTATCGACGGTTTTGGGGGCCATTTCGGGATACAGCTCAACAACGAACACATCTCCGCTTTCCATCTCCACTTGTATTGCCGGATTGGCCTTTTCTTTTTCTTGTTCCTGTTTTTGGCAGGACGCAACCGGCAAAACCGCGAGCAGGCATATTCCCGCATATACGGCATTTTTTACAATTTTTTTAAAATTCACAGCTCTTCTCCTATCCGCCCAATTTGCCGAATCTGTTGTTGATGGCGAGTGCGGGGTCTTGGGGCACCGGGGCTCCGATTGTTTCTTCGGGCACGTCGATGTCGCTTATTTTCTTCAGCGATTTTTTGCTGAATTCGGGCATCCAGCGGGCCTCGGCTTCGAACATTTCGGCGGTCATATCCCTGATTTCGGTCAGATTCAATACAGCCGAAGTCAGCGGGTCCATCGAAACGGCCGCGAAGGCGAGTTCCGGATCGACATTGATCGCCGCCTCGACGGCGAGGTTTTGCACGGTTATGTTGGATTGGTTCATGGCGGCGAGCTGCGCGGGCAGGTCGCCTATTGTCAGCGGGTGCAGCCCTTCGCGGTCGACATAGACGGGGATTTCGACGCAGGCGCCGTTTGGCAGGTTGGTGATATAGTTTTTATTGAGCAGGTTGCCGTTGAGTTTGAAGGCGACATTTGTCTCGATCGCCTCCAGTATATACGAGCAGTATTCCTTGCTCCTGGGTTCGAGTTCGCCCGTTTCGATCGACAGCACGTCGATTTTGTTGAATTTTTCCTGTACCGCCGACGAAAACTTGTAATAGGCGCCGCTCGCACCGCCGAAATCCGGCTGGTCGCAGTACAAATCGAGCGATTTTTTGTTTTTTCTGAACCAGGGCAGGTATTCGGACAGGTGCCCCGTGGATTCGGTCATGAAATAGCCGCAGTGGCGCATCACTTCCCCGCGCACTTTTTCATTGATGTAATATTCGGGTTTTTCCATGTTTTCTTTTAATATGGGGTATAAGTCGCGCCCGTTGTGCTCGAGTTTCAAAAACCAGGCCATGTGGTTTATTCCGGCGGCCACAAAGTCGATTTCGTCCTTGGGCGTGTTTGTATAGCCCGAAATCAGATCCATAGTGGTCTGAACCCCGTGGCACAGCCCGATGTACTTCATTTTCGTGGCCTTCCCGAGATAGGAGCAGACCATACCCATGGGGTTTACATAGTTGAGCACCACGGCGCCGGGACACAGCTCGGCCATGTCGCAGTCGATGTCTTTTAAGACATTGTATGTGCGCAGAAACCTGAATATGCCGCCGGGGCCCATGGAATCGCCTATGCACTGGTCCACGCCGTATTTTAGGGGGATCTCATAGTCCAGCCCAAACGCCTCATTGCCGCCGATCTGGAACATCAAAATCACGTATTTAGCGTCCTTGAGCGCATCGCGCCTGTCAGTCGTGGCGTAGACGCGTGCGCCGAGCTTGTTTTTGTCGATGATTTTCTGCGCGTAATTTTTCATCTTCTCGATTTTATTTGGGGTAGGGGACATCAGCGCGTACTCGAAATCCGCGAGCGAGGGCGTGTTGAACATGTCGTTCAGCAGGGTTTTGCAAAACACTATGCTTCCCGCTCCGATGAGGGCAATTTTGTTTTTCATTTGACTTTTACCTCCGTTTTTTGTTGTTTATATATTTCACTCCGACTAGGGACTGATGATCCGTATTCGGGGCGGCCATCATATACGGTATTCCGTTTATGAGCTCGTAGCGTTCGTCTTTTTTGCCGTAGATTTCCAAAAATTTTTCCGCCGTCAAAAAGGCTATCTCTCGGATGACCGGGGCATTCATCAAAAAATCCTCCGCGCGGTTTAATTTTGACCGTTACTTTGTACTTCGCAGTTCTGTTATACTACAATATTGAATTTCGCCTGCATATTGTTATTTTTCGCCGAATTGCCGTATATCGCTTCAAAAAGACTGTTTTTTGCGTCGTCCTCGACTATCTCAAAACGTCCCCCTTGATATTCAACACCTAACAATCTTGGTTCTGTCGGGGAATATAAATAATCATCCATACTATCGTCTATGATTCTCAAAGCCCCAGTAATTTTATCAATTTCAACGACTTCATATATTGTGTTATTCGTAAAAGTTGCGCGTATTCTCGGCCCCAAATACTTTACTTTCATTTCACCTTCACCCCTTTCAATTTATGGTCGTATTGTGCGCCTTTGTATTCGCACCAATGAACATCATATGTGAAATTGTCCGTATATATTATTCCACCTTTTTTTTGCCATTTTTCTTTGTCGCCGCCGAAGTCAAAAACATACTCTTCAGCGTCCCTGAATTTAGTTGATGTTCCGTCTCCGGCAATAATCCTGACATTATTTATTTCTGACCCTGCCGGCAAAATACCATTGACCATAGGAGTTCTTACATTTATAGCGAAACTTAAAATAATATTTCCCGCTTTTGCCGTTTTCGGAAACTTGCCCACATCATCACCCGCCCGAATTTATTATAGCACTTTTTGGCGTGTTTGTCAACACACACTTGAAAATTAATAAAATCATAAATTATGAAAAATATTTAAAACCGCGATTTTTTTATTGACAAACGGCGGCGAATGTGATAATATAATCACTAAAGAAACGATAAAAGGAGTGAGCGGATGCCAAAAAAATTGATTGCTGAAAAAGATGTTATACTATGGAAAGACCGGAGGCGGAGGTTAGGGCTACCGCTGAGTTTTACGCGCTATGAAGTATGTGAAGAACGTTTGATTTTACGGCGGGGTTTTTTTAACACGGTGACGGACGAAATAATGATTTACCGTATCATGGATATACAGCTCAAAAGAAAGTTTGGACAAAAAATATTCGGCGTTGGAACGGTGACGCTGGTCAGCACGGACAAAACACACCCGACCTTGGAACTGAAAAATATCAAGCGCTCCGATGAAGTCAGGCGTTTCTTGAGCAAGCTGATTCAAAAGCAGCGCATGGCGCGCGGGATATCGGGCCGCGAGTTTCTCGGCGGTATCCATGACGATATAGGCGAGTTCGAGCGTTAGAGCAAATTAAGATAAAGGAGGTTGAGGCCCATTTTGAGCCTCAACCTCGATATTGCAGGTCAAAAAAATCCATAAAAAAATTTTTTTTATTTTTTTTGTATTTTCGCTTGACATATGATGTTATATGGTGTATAATATTATTGTTTGTAACATAATATAAAAATAATTATACAGAGGGGATGCGCGGATATGAACAACAACACAAAAAATAATTTTGAAAAAGAAACCAAAATAGGTTCGGGTGAAGATCCGAACAAGGAGAAAAAAATGGCCGAAGCGGAAAAAAAATCCGCCGCCCCCATTCTTTCAGTGGGGGTGACATGGCTTGTTTTGGCGGTGGTCTTCCATATAGACAGCGCTACGAAAGTATTTTTGGCCGCTGTTTTGTCCTTTATAGTATACCAGATAACCAAGAAAAAATTCCCCGCGAAAAAAATAGAGATAATGATGGAACCCGAAAAGGTGATTGTCCCCAAAAAGCCCGAAAAGGAAGCGGCGGCGCCGCTCAGCGCCGAAGAGCTCGCACTCAGGGACTTAAATGAAAGGATAAATTTGTATTTTATCGAAATAAAACTTTTAAACGATTCCATCGGGGACGAATTTGTCTCGGGGGAACTCTACGAAATCGAAAAAAACCTGAAAAAAATACAGACTCACTTAAACGAAAAATCCGGAACTCAAAAAACAAAAAAAATCGAACAGCTCACGCAGTTTTTTGACTACTATATGCCCACCACCATAAAAATTTTGAACAGTTACAGAAGAATCGAAAGCCAGGAACTCACGGGCGAAAACGCCACAGAAACCAAAAAGCGCGTCAAGGAATCGCTGCCTTTTGTGAGAGCCGCCTTTGAAAAAGAACTCGACAATATGTTTTCCGACGAAATGATCGACATAACCACCGACATCGACGTGCTCGAAGCGGTGCTTTCAAAAGAGGGGCTGATAGAAAAAAATCCCATCTCCGGCGCAAAAGATATCCAAAACGACGTAAAAAACGATTTTTTCGATTGACAAGCGGGATATAATGCGGTATAATTGATAATGTAGAAACAGCCGCGCGTCGCGCCCTGTGAATTATTAATTATTTATTAAGGAGATTTTTACTATGGATGAAGAAATAAAAATCCCGCAGCTCACCCTGACGACGAGCTTGGACGAATTGGACGGGAAAGCGCCGGACGGAAAACCCGCCGAAATTATCGTGCTGGAAAAAAAGGACCCCGTCATAAAAGCTGAGGAACTCGAAAAACTGTCTGACGAAGAAAAGAAAATGGTCGAGGAGTTTTCAAAACAGATAGACCTGACAAACAACAACGTGATTTTGCTGTACGGCGCCTCTGCTCAAAAAAACATCGCGAATTTTTCGGACTCGGCGCTGCAGAGCGTGCGGACCAAAGATACCGGTGAAGTGGGCGCGATGCTCACGAATTTGGTGGTGGAACTCAAAAACTTCAACTCCGATTCCACCGACGAAAAAAAAGGAGGGCTTAAAGGCTTTTTTTCCAAAGGAAAACAGTCTATCGACAAAATCAGAAGCTCCTACACCTCAGTCGAAAAAAATGTGGACGTGATCGCGGCCTCTCTCAAGGGCCATCAGCAAAAGCTGCTGAAAGACGTGATGGTGCTCGACAAGATGTATGAAATGAACAAGGGCTATTTCAAGGAACTCACGCTGTACATCGCCGCGGGGGACAAAAAACTGACCGAAACAAGGGAGACCGAGCTCAAGGCATTGCAGGAAAAGGCGAAAGCCTCAGCGGACCCCATCGAGGCGCAGCAGGCGCACGATCTGATGTCGCTGTGCGACAGGTTTGAAAAAAAGCTCTACGACTTGAAACTGACCCGCAACGTCTCGCTCCAAATGGCCCCGCAGATAAGGATGATACAAAACAACGACACCATGCTCGTCGAAAAGATCCAGTCCTCAATTGTAAACACAATCCCGCTGTGGAAGAGCCAGATAGTGATGGCGCTCGGCATTTCTAATTCGCAGAATGCGATGAAGGCCCAGAAGGAAGTCACGGATCTGACAAACGAAATGCTGAAGAAAAACGCCGAAATGCTGAAAATGGGCACAATCGACATAGCGAAGGAAGCGGAGAGGGGCGTAATAGACATCGAGACGCTGAAGTACACGAACCAGTCGCTCATCTCGACTTTCGACGAAGTGATCAGGATACAGGAGGACGGCAGGAGCAAAAGGCAGCAGGCCGAGGGAGAGCTCAGACAAATCGAAGGAGAGCTCAAGACAAAACTGCTGAATCTAAGAAATTAAAAATACAAGCGAAAGGCGGTATACTACTATGAACAACCCAAACAACACCGAAAAATCCAAAACCACGATGAACGAAGAAGCCATAAAAGAAAAATACTTGAAATTGAACAAAACAAAACTGCAAACGGCAAAATTGATTTCGGTGCTGATGATTGCCGCCGCCTTGTTTTTTTCCATGTTTGTCTTCAACGAGCCGCAAAAAGTCGATAAATCGCAGGCGGTCTACGACAAAGCGGAAATTTTAAGCGATGCGACCATCCAAAAAATAGACGAACGAAACGCCGCCCTGGCGGAGCTCACAAACGGAAAAGCCAAAATCGCCGTTTTCACCGAAAAAGAAAAAAACAACCCAAAGGACTTGGAAAAGCAAGCCGAGAAGCTGCAAAAAAGCCACGTGGGCGACGACGGAATGCTGTTTTTAGCCTATATCCGGGAATCCTCCGGCGGATTCGGGGAAAATATCGGCAATTTCTTTTCGGAGCTGTTCGGATGGGAAAGCCGTCCCTATACCTATCACAAAGGCAGAAACGTGGATTTTATCCCCGATGCCGAAATAAAGAAGATTTTGGAAGCCAGCTTTGAAGGTATCGAAGATGCAAACTTCGACTGCAACTCCGCGTTCCTGGCCGCCTACAACTCATTGGCGGATCTGTTTGACGCGCATTACAGGGTAAACAGCCAAATCGGCTCTTTGCCCCCGCTGCCGGAGCTTCCCCCCTTGCCGGATTTTGACGACCCGCCGGCTTCCAACACCGCGAAAATAGTCCAGGTCGCCGTCGGGACGGCTGCCCTGTTTGTCATTTTGTTTTTCATTTTGGGTATTATGACCGGCAAAAAAACATCTGCTTCCCGCGTGTACAAAAAACCGTTCTGGTTTGGGCTCATCGGGTGACGTTTCTTATCCATTTGTCGCCGCGCAGCCGGAAAAAGGCGATGATCCATTTAAAACACTGATCGATTCTCGCGCACAAAAACACCACGGGCAAAGGCGAGCCCAGCACGATCGCATTTAGGAAAGTGAGCGGCAAAACGATCAGCCAGCCGCATATCATATCCACTTTGAACACGAATTTCCCGTCGCCGGCGCCCCTGTTTATCCCGGTGAAGCATGTGGCGTGATAGAACGTCCCCATCAAGGTGAAAGCCCCGATGGATATAAAGTTTTTGGCGAGTTTTATGGTCTCGGCGCTGAATCCGCCTTTGCCCTTGCTCACGATTTCATAGAGCGAAACGAGCGGCGTTTTCGCGAAAAACAAAACCGAACACATGACAACGCCGAAAGACGCGAAAAGTATTTGAAGGGTATTTGAATACTTCCGCGTTTTTTCATATTCCCTGGCTCCGATCGTTTTGCCGATGATCACGCACGCCGCGCTGCCGAGCCCCAGCGTGAATATTCCCGCAAGCGACATAATGACCTCGGCTATTCCGTTGGCCGACATCATGTCGCTGCCGAGCCTGCCTATTATTACCGCTTTGAAAAGCCCCACGAACCCCCACTGGACGTCGCCGAACATGATCGGCAGGCCGTATTTCGCATAATCCAGCCACATGAGCTTATCATAGCTGAGCAAATCCCTTATCTTTATCGTCACGCGCTTTTGTATTTTAAGCGTGAAGGCTGCAATTATCGAAAATTCGACGATTCTCGCAATGAGCGTGGCAATCGCCGCGCCGCGCACCCCGAGGGCGGGTATATGCAGGCTCTCATTGCCGTAAATCAAAAGATAATTGCCGGTCAGGTTGACAAAAAAGGCGACGACCGACAAAATCAGCGAAATTTTGACTATTTCGACGCAGCGCAGCATAGTCACAAATGTCTCAGTCAGGATATAGAACACATACGAGAAGCATACGATCTTTATATACTCCGCGCCGGCGTCTATGACCTCGCGGTTGTTTGTGACGATATTCATCGCGCCTTTCGGAAAAAAGAAGATGAGCGCGGTGACAACCGAGGCCAGCGACAAGCCTATGGTGAATATGACGGAAAAAACCGTTTTTATCTTTTCCAAATCCTTTTTGCCCCAGTACTGCGAGACCATCAGCGCCGCGCCGCCGGAGAGCCCCTTTATGAAAAAGGCGAACAGGGTGGTCAGGGCGTTTGCCTGCGTGACCCCGGCGAACACGATTTCCGTGTTGTCGGGTATGTTTCCCACCATCACATTGTCCAAAAACACCACGCCCAGGGAAATGAGGCTTTGAAAGGCGACGGGCAATCCCAAAAAAAGCAGCATTTTGTAAAAATTTCTGTCTTTTACCATAATTTCATCCGCCACACTTCCCGTACAAATCGTAATCGAGCACTTTTTCGATTTTCACATCGGCAAAATCGCCCTCTTCCACTCGCGTCCGCGAGGTGAAATATACCTTTCCGTCGATTTCGGGCGCGTTTGAACAGTCCCTGCCGTAATATACTTCGCTCACTTTGTCAAAGCCCTCGCACAGCACTTCCAGCGTTCTGCCGGTTTTCTTCTGATTCAGGGCGTAATTGATCCGCTTTTGAATCGCCATGACGGTTTTCTGCCTGTGCTGTTTTTCTTTTTCGCCGACTTGACCCTCAAACCCCGCGGCCGGAGTCCCTTCTTCGGCAGAGTACGCGAACGCCCCCAGGCGCTCGAATTTTGTCTCCTTCAAAAACTCGCACAGCTCGCCGAATATCTCTTTTGTCTCCCCCGGAAAACCGACTATCACCGTCGTCCTTATCGTTATATTCGGGATACTTTCGCGCAGCCTTGCAACCGCCGATTTTACCGCCGCGGCCCCCCCCGGACGGTTCATCGCCGACAGTATACCGTCGTTTATATGCTGTATGGGCATGTCTATGTATTTTACGATTTTGTCAAAGTTTTTTATCGTCTCTATCAGCTCGTCGGTTATTTTGTCGGGATAACAGTATAAAAGCCTTATCCATTTTATCTCCTCGATTTCACAGAGCCCGGAGAGCAGCCCGGGCAGATTGTCATATCTTGTGGTATCCTGGGCCACCACGCACAGCTCTTTTACCCCGATGTCCGCGAGTTCCCGGGCTTCCTTTATTATATCCCCGGCTTCCCGCGCCAAAAATCCGCCCCGGATCGAAGGGATCACGCAGTATGAGCAGCAATTGTCGCACCCTTCGGCGATCTTTATATACGCCGTATATTCCGGCGTGGTCAGAATCCTCTCCCCGCCGGGGACAAATCCGTCGCAGGGCCCGATGGATACATATTTATCCGAATGATCCGAATTATCCGAAGAGCTCTTATTTTCTATATACCTGACCGCTTTTAAAATGTCGTGTATCGAAAAAACCCCGATGAGCGCGTCCACTTCGGGCAGCTCGGACAGGATTTGCTCGCCGTAGCGCTGGGCGAGGCAGCCGCAGACGATTATCCCTTTTAGCTGTTTTTTGCCGTTTGTTTTCAGCCACGCCACATCGAGTATGTTGTCTATCGCCTCTTGTTTCGCGCTTTCGATGAAAGCGCACGTGTTTATAATGACCGCATCGGCCAAAATTTCCTCGGTTACTATCTCATATCCGTTGTCGGCCAGAATCTTCAGCATTATTTCCGTGTCTATCTGGTTTTTCGGACAGCCGAGAGAGATAAAACCCACTTTAAAAGCTCCGTTCATTGCCTAATCCTCATCTTCCATGTAATCTATCATGTAATCTATGTCTTTATCCGTAAAGGCGGCGACCGCATTTCTGGCCGAAGGATACCTGTACCCGTTTCGCACAAGCATGTTTACCGCCTTTTGTATTTCATTTTTGTCGGATTTATCCAACCGGTCCAAGTTTGCGCCGTATTTTTTTTCCAGAAGGCCGGTCATATTGGAAAGCTCGCTTTCTTCGTCTGAAAAAGACTCGTCCTCCAGGATTTCGTTTATGATATCGGACGGTATGCCTTTTTGATACAGATGCTGTTTTATTTTGCCGCTGCCGTATTTTTTGTATTCCTTGAGATATTTCGCCTTGTCGGCGGCGTACCTGCGGTCGTCGAGGTAGCCCTGCGCCTCGAATTCGCCGCAAACCAGCAGGCAAAGGGTCTTCAGCAGCCCCGGATCGGTTCCGGGGCTGTTTTTGCGGAAAGCGAAATACAGCTTTTGGAAAAGCTGTTTTTTGGGGACGTCGGTCAGGGCGACCTTGGATATGGCCGATTTGTATATGGTGTATTTTTTCGACAGGAAAGCCAGAAAGCCCGCGCAGTCGCCGTCAAAATATCCGTTGGTTTCACTCAGGCCTATTTTGTCCGTGTCTATCGTTATGTTTTCAAGGCGGCTTTCCGGCTTGCACTCAAAAGGCAGGTTTTCGTAGTCTTTGAGCAGTATCCTGTATTTTTTCCCGTCGGACAGCTCGCACCGGACGTAATTGTCCGCGAGAAATATTTCAACCGTGTCGACTATTATCATAAAAATAACAAAAATATGTTTTAATCTTCGAAATCTTCCACGACTATGTCGAGCGGGACGTCGTCCGGGTCCACTTCGCCGTCTTCGCCTTCCGAATCCTTCACTTCCTCTTCTGTGAGCGTCACTTTCTCGGCGTTGGCCCTGACCAATTTTTCTATCTCCTCGGCCAGATCCTTATTTTCCTTGAAATATTTGGCGACTGCCTCTTTGCCCTGGCCTATCCTTTCGCCGTTATACGAAAACCATGAGCCGCTCTTTTTAATTATGTCCATATTTGTGGCAAGCTCCAGTATCTCGCCTGCGTGGTCTATGCCTTCGCCGAACGTGAGCACGAATTCCGCGATTTTGAACGGGGGGGCGACTTTGTTTTTCGCGATTTTGCATTTGACCTTGTTGGCCACCGCCTCTTTGGCTTCGGTGATCGTTTCGGTTTTCCTTATATCTATCCTGACCGAGGCGTAGAATTTCAGCGCTTTGCCCCCCGTGGTGGTTTCGGGCGCGCCGTACATCGCCATCGACGAGCGGAGCTGGTTGATGAATATGACGAGGCAGGAGGTGCGGGATATGCTCCCCGAAAGTTTGCGCAGAGCCTGTGACATCAGCCTCGCCTGCAGCGCCATGTTCTTGTCGCCCATATTCCCGTCGATTTCCTCCCTGGGAACAAGCGCGGCCACCGAGTCCACCACGATGATGTCGATCGCCCCCGAGCGCACGAGCTTATCGGTTATCTCAAGCGCCTGTTCGCCGTAGTCCGGCTGTGAAATCAGCAGATTGTCCGTATCCACGCCGATTTTTTTGGCGTAAACGGGGTCGAGGGCGTGTTCCGCGTCGACAAACGCCGCCATTCCGCCCGCTTTCTGGCACTGCGCCACCGTCGAAAGCGCGAGAGTCGTCTTGCCCGAGGCTTCCGGGCCGTAGATCTCGACAATCCTGCCTCTGGGAAGCCCGCCGATGCCCAGCGCGAGGTCCAAAGTCAGCGAACCCGTGGGTATCGCGCTCACATTCATTCTCGCGTGCTCGCCGAGTTTCATGATCGAGCCCGCGCCGAAACTCTTTTGGATGTCGGCCATGGCGTCCTTGAGCGCCGCCTTTTTTTGTTCTTCATTTTCCGGCAGATCTTTTTTTATCTGCCCCAAATTTGATTTCGCCATCTTTTAATTCTCCTTTTTCATCTTTAAATATTTTGGTTGAAATTTGTGACATTGGTTTACATATATTATTATATCATTTTACAGATGACAACAGCGTGTCATATTAAAAACGAACGCTTTGTAAAGTTTTTTTATGTCCCGCGACTACGCGCTCCACTTTGCCGTAGTCGCGGACAGTGTCACAAAAAAAGCCGATTTCGCCGAACATTTCGGCTATTTTTCCGCTTTGGTTTATACCGCACTCGAAAACAGCGGCGGCGGCGCCTCCGGCGAAATTTTTTATTATGAACCGGTAAAAGTCCAGCCCGTCCGCCCCGCCCGAAAACGCCGCTTCCGGCTCGTGGGAGAGCTCCGTTTTTTCGGATTGCAGCCGCGCGACTTCAAATTCGGTCAGATACGGCGGGTTTGAAACTATCATGGCGTTTGGCGTTATGATTTTTATGATCTGCGCGAAATCGGCGAATATATCCAAGAGGTAAAAATCCGCCCTGCCGGCCACCCCGTTGATTTTCGCGTTCTCCGCGGATATTTCGAGCGCGCCGCGCGATATATCGACCAATGCCGCCCGCAAATCACCTCTGCGTTTCAGGGCCGATATCGAAACGCACCCCGACCCGCTGCAAAGGTCGAGCACAAACGCCCCCGGCTTCGCGTTTTTTATTATGTATTCCGTCAGAAACTCGGTCTCCGGCCGCGGTATCAGGCAGTCTTTGTTTAATTTATACACATCGCCGTAAAATTCCCACTCGCCGAGTATATACTGTAAAGGCTCCCGGCTTTCCCGGCGTTTTATCATATCTTCCGTCTCGCTTGGGGAGAGGGTGTTTTTTTTCGCGTGTTCGGCGATTATCCGGCTTTCGAAGGCGTGGCTCTCTATGCCCGCGCGCTTTAACCTGTCCGAAATTTTTTCAATCCGCATTTTCAAAACAGGGTTCCTGGTCCCCGTTTTCATTTTCATTCTCGTTTTCGTTTTCGTTTTGCCTTTCGGCGGGGTCCATTTTGAGCGCGGCCCTCAGAGATACCACGGCGACCTCCACCTGCATGTCGTCGGGCTTTTTCGTGGTGAGCCTCTGGATCCAAAGCCCCGGGGCCGAGATTATTTTTACTATCGCCGAGTCGTGTTTTCCGGCGTATTTTATGAACTCAAATCCGATGCCTATGATAAACGGGAATACCGAAAGCTTAGCGGCGAGCCTGAGCCAGAAGGCCGCCGCGCTCGAAAAGCCGAAATATTCATTTGTGAAATCGGGAATGGCCATGCCCACCAAAAACCCTATTATCATCATGACGATCATAAACGAAGTGCCGCACCTGGGATGGAACCTCGAATATTTTTTGGCGTTTTCGACGGTCAATTCCTCTGCGGCTTCATAGCAGAACACGCACATATGCTCCGCCCCGTGATACTGGAAGGTGCGCTTTATGTCCTTGAGCAGGCTGACAAGCAGGATGTATAAAATAAAGATCGCAACCCTTGTGATCATCTCCACAAGGCTTATAAACCAGCCGCCTTTTTTAAATCCGGTTATCTCCGTGATTTGTTTGCCGAGAAATGTGGGCAGGAAAAAAAACAGCCCGAACGACAGCGCGAGCCCGAGCACCGTCCCTATAATCGACGCAATCAGCACGAGATTTGAAGATTCCTTCTTTTCTTTTTTCTCTTTTTTTTCTTCTTTTGCTTCTTTTTCGGCGGGCGGCTCTTCCGCCTCGGCGAGCCCGAGCATATCGGCCGATTCGTTGAGGGTGGACATGGACATGGCCATCATTTCGATAAAATTCACAAACCCCCGTACTACGGGAATATTCAATATTTTATGTTTGTCCCTTTTCGATTGATACGGCCTTGTTTTTTTTACTATCTCGCCGTTTTCCCTG
This sequence comes from Oscillospiraceae bacterium, assembly GCA_009785015.1. Next base: position 29,392 of record WQXD01000008.1, read on the forward strand.
CGCACCGCAATCGCGATAGTTTCCTTAGATTTCATCATGACGCCTTCGAGGACCGCCTGGCCGCCGACCGTCCCCTTGACCGATTCTTCCTTTTTTTCTTTTTTTTCTTTGTTTTTACCCATAAATCAACCAACCTCAAAATCACAACAATACTTTGCTTTTGATTATACATCATTTTTGCGTCAAATACAAGGGCATTTTGTTAATTTTTGTCCCCGAACATTTTTTTAAGGTTCAGCGAAGCGGCGTAGAGTTCATTTTTGGAAAACTTCGCGCTTTGGGCCACATATTTCACGGCGTCTTTTGCGCTGCAGTTGTTTTTGACCATGGCCTCCACAATCAGCGCTTCGGCCGGCATGTCAAAAAGCGGGGCGGGGGCGCTTTTTTTATAAAAATTCGCCGCCGCCGTATATTCGCCTTTTTCCGCGTTGGGATTATTTCGAAGCTGTTCCAAAACCTGCGCGGGGGAGCCCCTGTAGATCATTTCGAATTTTTTTGTCAAATCGTTGCAAAGGCAAATTTCGCATTCCGGAAAATTACCTTCAATACATTCAAAGGTCTTTATTATCCTTTTCGGTGACTCGTAAAAAACATACACACCCGCTTCGGTTTCGAGTTTTTCCGCCAATTTTTTCGCCTCGGAAATTTCCCGTGGGAAAAACCCCAAAAACACAAACGTCCCTATGTCGAATCCCGAGATTGAAAGCGCCAGAACGGCCGCGCACGACCCGGGCAAGCCCACTACCTCGATATCGTTTTCCACGGCGCGCCTGACAAGGAGGCTTCCGGGGTCGGATATGCACGGAGTGCCCGCGTCGGATATGAGCGCGATATTTTTTCCGCTTTTCAGCTCTTTTATAAAATACGCGGCGCAGTTTGCCTCATTGAATTTATGATTTGAGACGAGCTTTGTCCTTATATCGAATTTACAGAGCAGCGTCATCGAATTTTGCGTATCCTCAGCCGCTATGATATCCGCCCCGCGCAAAGCTTCGATTGCCCGGGGCGGCATATCTCCCAGATTTCCTATCGGAGTGGCCGCTATATACAACTTGCCGTTCACATTTTTTTCATGTCGGCGATTTTTATCCCCTCGCCGCTCAAATATTTTTTCAATTCTCCGACTGTAAAATTTCTTTCAAGCCTCGGCGAGTACAGCATGCTGCTGATTATCGCCGACTGCGCTTTTGTCTTTGTGAAAACTTCGGCCAGATGCTCCGGGCGGCCCGCGCCCCCCGAAGCGATGACCGGAACCGTCACGAGCTCCGCCGCCCTGCCCGTTATCTCCAGGTCAAACCCCGAAGCCGTGCCGTCTTTGTCTATGCTGTTGACGCAGATCTCACCCGCGCCCAGCTCCGCCCCGCGCCTGACCCATTCCAGCGCGTCCATTCCGGTATAGGTCCGCGCCCCGTCGATGGCCACTTCATATCCGCTGGGTATTTTTTGGCTTATGCCCACCATTTTCACCTGCGTCGACAAAACAACGCGCCCCGGGCCGAACTCTTTGGCGGCGTCCGCAATTATCTGCGGGTTTCTGACCGCCATCGAATCCACGCTGATTTTGTCGGCGGCCCCCACTTCAAAGACCTCGCGTATGTCGTCTATATTTCTTATGCCGCCGCCGACGATAAAGGGAACGGTCACTTTTTTCGCGACCTTTTTCAGGGTTTCTATGTCGATTTTTCTTTTTTCCGCGCTCGCGGTCACGTCGAAAAATATGAGGCCGTCTATTTGCTGGCTGCAGATCTCCGAAACCATTTCCTCCGCGGGGGCGACGTCTATATTGTCCTCGAATTTTTTGCCTTTGGTCACTTTGCCGTTTATTGTATCAAAACACGCGATGAGTTTTTTTTCATCCATAAAAAGTAATTATTTTCCGCCTTTCGTCATTTTCACACCCAGCCGCGCAGTTTTACCGCTTCGGCCACGCGTTTTATCGCGATCACATAAGCTGCGTCGCGCATATACAGATCCATTTCCTTAGATATGTCATATACCGCAGCGAACGCGGTTTTCATCGCTTTTTCCAATTTTTCCAGAACTTCTTCCTTTTCCCAGAAATAATTCATGTTGCACTGCACCTGCTCGAAATAGCTGCAAGTCACGCCGGCGGCGTTGCACAAAAAGTCGGGCACCAAAAATATGCCCTTGTCCCATACAAGCGCGTCGCAGTCGGGGGTGGTGGGGCCGTTCGCGCCCTCGCATATTATTTTTACGCTGTCTTTTATGAGCGGGAAATTTTCGGGCGTGATCTGGTTTTCACGGGCGGCGGGAATGAGTATATCCACTTCCTGTTCCAGCCATTTCGAGCAGTCCTTTCTTTCTTCGCCCTCGAACACTTCATATCCGAGCCCCAGCCCTTTGGCCTTGTCGATGCTCCCGAAGGAATTTTTAAAGCCCGCCAGCTTTTCCACATCTATCCCGGCCTTGTTTATGAATGTATAGACTTTTTTGTCGGCGTTGTGGTAACATGCCACACATACCACTTTTCCGCCCAATTCCACATATTTTTTCGCCGCGTATTCGGCCACGGCCCCAAAGCCCTGGAGCGACGCTGTGGTTTTTGATATGTCAAGACCCATGATTTTCAAGGCTTCGGCGAGCGTCCAGATTATTCCGTAGCCCGTGGATTCCGTCCTGCCCAGCGAGCCCCCCATCCCCACCGGTTTCGCGGTGATCATGCCGGGATAACGCCCTCCGGCGATCGCTTCGTACTCATCCAGCATCCAAAGCACATGCTGGGCGTTACTGCCTATGTCGGAAGCGGGAACGTCGGAGTTTGGGCCCAGCTGGCTGTACAACTGACGGATATACCCGCGGCAGAGCCTTTCCTGTTCGCCTTGCGAAAGAGTTGACGGGTCGCATATGACCCCGCCTTTGCCTCCGCCGAGCGGGATATTTAAAACGGCGCATTTCCATGTCATCCACATGGACAAGGCCTTTACGTCGTCTATTGTCTCGTGCGGGTCGAAACGTATCCCGCCTTTCGCGGGTCCCCTCGCGTCGCTGTGGCGCGCGCGGAAACCGGTGAATACTTTGGTTTTGCCGTCGTCCATTTTTACGGGAATTGAAGCCTGCGTTATTTTCATGGGCTGGCGCAGCAATTCCCTCATGCCGGGTTCCAGGCCGATGATTTCGGCCACCCGGTCGAACTGGGCCTGTGCGTTTTCAAAAGCGTTGTATTTTGCCTGAGACATAATTAAGATACCTCCTGAAATTTGATTGTGATTTTTTCTATCCCCCATTATACACCGGTTGCGATAAGATGTCAACATTTTTTTTGCGGCATTTTACCGTTATTTTATAAGCATGGGCTCATAATGGCTTTTTTGCAGTTTGAC
>WQXD01000009.1 GCA_009785015.1 Oscillospiraceae bacterium
TTCATGGATAACATCCCCTCTTTTTTATTTTTATTTATTTTACCACTATTTTTGAACTTTGTCAAATATTTTATATTGCCATTATCTCATGTATAAAAATATCGTTTACAAGCAAAACGTCAACATCGTCAACAAAAGACAGTTTTTTCCCATTGTGAACTTTCTGTATCTAAATCAAATTCCCGTGTATGCCGCGTAATTCCATGAAAGGTATAAATTAACTGGAATTGTATTTTTCATTATTTTCGCCAAAAATAACATTTTTTTTTGTTTATAATGCTATTTTTTTGATAAGTCTTGACATTATATTTTTGATTATATATAATTAAGGGGTAAAAAAATCAGTCCGTGAAAAGTATACCTTTCATGGACTGATATATTTTTGGTATAATGAATTATTCTTATATTTACTGATTTGCGGAGCTGATAATTTTATTTATTTCTTCATCACTCATGCCGTTTGCTTTCATCGCTTGAATTATTTGTTCATTATTTTTTTCAATAGCCTCATCAATTTTGACTTGAACGACGCCCTCATTGATCGTCTGATTGAATTTGTACGACTCATACGCGGCCCGTTCTTCATCCGTCATTTTTAATCTGTCGAGTTTATCTTTCGCCTTATCTATATTCGTCGCTTCAATATCTCCCTTGACTTTTGAATGCTTGAACAGATAAACCCACTCGTCCAATTTCGTTTTGATGTTGTCATTGAACCACTCCGGCTGGATAAAATAATATTCAGCGAATACATTGCGCTCTGCCCCTATTTTTATCTCACGGCCGCCGCCCGTCAAATCTTCAAATCTCATTTCGCCTTTTATGCAGTAGCTCTGCTCCAGCATTTTCCAATAGACTATGCTCACAGATATAATCTTCTTGACGTTTCTATACCTATACCCCTCTTTCATGTTGTCCATCAGTGATTTTGACACGCCGTAATATACCCGCTCGAGATAATCAGGCTCCTTGTCATGCTGCACCTCGATAATCACTTCCCTGCCCTTGCCGTCCTTGGCTTTCAAATCGACGCGGTTGAATTTATCTATTGTGTTGTCTTTGTTGCTCTCGCTTTCGAGCAGTTCAAGTATGGTTATGTTGTCATCGAGCAAATCGGACAAAAAGCCCTCGAGTATATCAAAATTGTCTTTTTGGCGCAGAATCGATTTTAGAGCCCAGTCAAAACTGATCAATGTTCTCTCTTTTTTCATTTTTATTCTTCCTTATGGCAGGGTATATCTATCGAAAATGTGGTTCCTGCGCCGTATGTGCTCTCCACCGAAAACTCCCCGTTCATCGTCTCGCACAGCTTGCGGCTTATCGCAAGCCCGAAACCCGCGCTTGACGCGTCGTCTTTTTTGTCCGGGCCGAACTGTTCGAAAGGCAGGTACAGTTTTTCGATGTCTTTTTGCCGGAAGCCGACGCCCGTGTCGTGGATGCCCACATGCAGCACGTTTTCCTCCGACATCCAGGCGTAAAACTCGACGTGGCCTTCGGGGGTGTGCTTCAGCCCGTTTGCCAGAACATTCACGAGAACCTGCTTTAAACGCTTGTCGTCGCCGTAAGTGAGCTCCGGCATGTTTTTTGAGACGGAGTAATAAAATTCCAGATTTTTTGTCCGGAACAGCGGCCAGAACATGGCGTATAAATTCTCAAACAGTTCTTTCGGACTGTAGTAATTGTTGATAGGGCCCGCTTCGCCCCCTTCGATTTTGGAAAAATTGACCATGTCTTCGATTATCGACGCGAGCGAATTTGAGCTCTGGGTCAGCTTGGCCACATATTCCCTCTGCTTCGCGGTGAGCCGGGTGCGGCTCAGGCACTGCGCCGCCTCCGCCACGGCGTCTATGGGGGCGCGTATATCGCGCGTCACCTCCGCCAGAAAATTCGTTTTTGCCCTGCTTGAAGCTTCCGCCCGTTTTTTTTCGGCCATGATATCGGTGACGTCGGTGAAAACCGCGAGCGTACCTTCTTTTTGACCCGTGAGCGCCTTGAGCTCTATATTGTAATAGCGGAGCGCGCCCCCGCCGCCAAAGGCGGCAAATCCGCTCAGCGCGCCCGGTTTTTTTGTCTCTGCGGCTTTGTCCGCCGCCTCGATAAGCCCCGCGCCGGCCTCGCCGCCCATTATGTCCGAAAATATTTCCCTGTAATGGCGCCCTTTCATGCGGTCAAGACTTTCCGGTCCCGCCGCGTCCAAAAGCGCTTTCGTGCATGAGACAAATCTTCCGCCGCCGTCGAACAGGAATGCGATATTCGGGCAAAGCTCGGCGAACACATCCGCGCAGGCAAGTATGCCGCCTCCCGAATCCTGCGATTTTTCTGTTATCGATTGTTCCATAGGGCCACCTTTTCCAAACTTTGAAATATGTACCGCCGCATACTTTAGATAATATCACAAAATTATAAAAAAGCTCTGTCAAAACTGTAAATTTTTATGTCATACCGCCATTTATTTCGCGAATTGGCTGTGATACAGTTCGCTGTAAAACCCGCCTTTCTGAAGCAGCTCCGCGTGGGAGCCCTGTTCGATTATGTCCCCGTTGTTCATGACCAAAATCGTGTCCGCGTCTTTTATCGTGGACAGCCTGTGCGCGATCACGAAGCTGGTCTTGCCCTTCATGAGCACGCTCATCGCCTTCTGTATCAAAATTTCCGTCCTGGTATCGACCGAGCTGGTGGCCTCGTCGAGTATCAGTATTTCGTGGCCGGCGTTTATCGCCCTGGCGATCGTGAGCAGCTGGCGCTGTCCCTGGGATATGTTCGAGCCCTCCTCGTCCAAGACCGTGTTGTAGCCTTCGGGCAGGGTGTCGATGAAGTGGTCGGCGCGGGCCGCTTTCGCGGCGGAGTATACCTGTTCTTCCGTGGAATTTTCGCGGCTGTAGGCTATGTTGTCGTATATGGTCCCCGAAAACAGCCATGTGTCCTGGAGCACCATGCCGAAAATGTTGCGGAGATCGGCGCGGGCCACGTGGCGTATATTCACGCCGTTCACCTTTATCGCCCCGTCGGCGACGTCGTAAAAACGCATCAATAAATTGACAAGCGTGGTTTTGCCCGCGCCCGTGGGGCCCACTATCGCCACCATCTGGCCGGGTTTGACCTCCAGATTCATGTTGCCGATGAGCGGCTTTTCCTCGGAGTAATGGAATACCACGCCTTCGAAGCTGACTTCGTTGTTCACCGGGGCGAGGGCCTCGGTTACGGTTTCCGGTATCTCCTCGCGCTCGTCGAGCAAATTGAAAACCCTCTCAGCCGAGGCCAAGGCCGATTGTATCGTGTTTATGATCTGGCTCGACTGGTTCACCTGCTGGGTGAGGTTTCTCGAATACTGGATCATGGCCTGTATGTCGCCTATTTTGATTTTGCCATCTATCGCGAAAATTCCGCCCGCGACGCAGATGAGCACATAGCCTATGTTGTTTACAAACCCCATGAGCGGAAATATGACGCCCGACAAAAACTGGGCTTTCCGGCCGGTTTTATACAAATTCTCATTCATTTCCCTGAAGTCTTTGATCGCTTTGTCTTCTCTGCAAAACGCCTTGACTATATTGTGGCCGGTGTACATCTCCTCGATGTGCCCGTTTAAATCGCCTGTTATCTCCCACTGCTTCGCGAAATATTTTCTCGAGCGCGACATGATGAGCATCAGAATTATCATGCAGGCGGGAATGGTGGCCAAGCTCAAAAAGGTCATGGCCGTATTTATCGAAAACATCATGATCAGAATGCCGCAAATTGTGGTCGCAGCGGTCAGAATCTGGGTCAGGTTCTGCTGCAGGGTGGTGCTGATGTTGTCTATGTCGTTGGTCATGCGGCTCATCACTTCGCCTTTTGCGGTGCGGTCAAAATATGAAAGCGGCAGCCGCGAGAGCTTTTCGTTGACTTTGTTTCGCATTTCAAAAACGGTTTTTTGCGTTATGACCGCCATGAGATAATGCTGCAGATACCCGAAAACAAAGCTGGTGAGATACAGCGCCGCGAGAAGTATCGCGAGTTTGCCCACTTCCTCGAAATTGATGCCGTAGCTCCGGCCGGAGTCCGCGCCATCCGGAATATCCCCCATGCCGGAAAACATCTCCGCCATTTCGGGGGTCAGCTCTATTTTGTCCGCTTCCTCGATAAATTTCTGCAGTTCCTCCGCCGGCATTTCGGTCATTATGCTTGAGAGGTCCGTTTTGGTCATTTGGACATATACAAAAATCTTTTTGATCTGCGTCTCGGTCAGCTCCAAATTCAGCATCGAATTGATGTTCCCCGCAACGCTTTCAAAATCCCCCGCCTTTATATCTTCGGCCATGTTGTGCGAAAAGGCGGATATGGCCCCATCCACTATCTCGTTTATGAACTTAGCCGTGACTTTCGGCGAATATATCGTAAAGACCGTGCTTGCAATTGCCATCGCCGCGATGAAAAACACGAGGACCTTATGCGGGGCGAGCAGCTTCAATAACTTGACGAGCGCGCCTTTGGCGTCCTTGGCTTTTTCCACCTGCTGCGATCCCGGCGGCCCGTGGCCCGGGCCCGGCCCGCGCCGCTGCCCCCGGCCCCCGCCGGGCCCTCCTCTTACAACCATCACGCTATCTCCTCCTCTCCGAGCTGGGATTCGACGATTTCCCTGTAAACCCCGCAGGAATCGAGCAGCTCTTTGTGCGTCCCGATCCCGCAGATTTCCCCGTTTTCCAAAACTATGATCCTGTCGGCGTTCATAATCGTGCCCACCCGCTGCGCCACTATCAAAACGCATGAGGAGGCGAGCTCCTCTTTTATCGCCGCCCTGAGGTTGGCATCCGTTTTGAAATCCAAAGCCGAAAATGTGTCGTCGAATATGTACAGCCCCGCTTTTCTGGCAAGCGCCCTCGCTATCGAGAGCCGCTGCTTCTGTCCCCCGGAAAGGTTCGTGGCCCCCTGCGACACGCGCGAATGTTCGCCTTCGGGCATTTGAGCCACAAATTCCGCCGCCTGCGAGAGCTCCAGCGCCCTTTGAATCTGCTCGCCGGACGCGTTTTCGTCGCCCTCCTTTATATTTTCGGCCACTGTGCCGTCGAACAAAAACGCCCTTTGGGGTATATATCCTATGTTGTCCCTCAGCTCCTTTTGTTTCAAGTGCTTTACGTTTACGCCGTAAAACAAAATTTCGCCCTCGGTGACGTCGTAAAACCGGGGTATCAGATTTACAAGCGTGGATTTTCCGCTCCCGGTGCTGCCGATTATGGCGACTGTCTCGCCCTTTTTCGCCGAAAAATTTATATTTTTTATAACCGGCGCGCCCGCTCCGGCATAAGTGAAAGCGACGTCTTTGAATTCGACCACGTTTATATCGTTTATATCATCTGTATCATCCCCGGCGGCAAGCGGCACGGTATTTTCGGCGTCAGTCACGCTGTACCCGCATTCCAGCACTTCGTTTATCCTGTCGGCCGAAACCGCCGCCCTGGGGACCATCACAAACATCATCGTAGCCATCATAAATGACATCATTATCTGCATGATATACTGCATAAACGCCATTAAATTGCCGATCGCGGCGGGGTTTTCGATGGCGCTGCCCCCAAACCACAAAATCATCAGACTCGTGGCATTCATGACGATCATCATCAGCGGCATCATCAGCGCCATTATTTTTCCGACTTTGAGCGAAGTTTCGGTCAGGTCCCTGTTGGCCTCCTTGAATCTCGCATCCTCGTAATCCGTTTTGTTGAAGGCGCGTATCACCCTGATCCCCGAAAGCTTTTCCCGGAGCACCAGATTGATCCGGTCTATTTTCTTTTGTATCTGGGTGAAAAGCGGCAGCGTGACCTTCATCAAAACCACCGCAACCGCGACGATAATCGGCAAAATGATCAAAAGTATCCACAAAAGCCCCGCGTCTTTTTTTGACGCCATGATTATCCCGCCGATGAACATGAACGGCGCGGAAACCATCATCCGCTGCGCGATCATCACGAGCATCTGTATCTGGTTCACGTCGTTGGTGGTCCTGGTTATGAGCGAAGGCGTGCTGAACTTGTCGAATTCGTTCTGGGAAAAATTTTCGACCTTGGTGAAAATCTTCTCGCGAACCGTTTTCCCGAAACCCATCCCCGAAATCGACGAACAGTAGCTGGCCAAGATGGAGGCGCCCATCGATATGCCGGAAATGACCAGCATGCCCCCGCCGATCCTCCAGATTTCGTCCACATTTTTGCCCACGACGCCCCTGCTTATTATATTTGACATATAATCCGGCAAAAACAGGTCCAATATCGACGTGGCGAGCACGCAGGCCAGGGTCACGGCGACATAAGCGGCGTAGGGCTTTAAATTTTTAAGCAGTTTAAGCAAAGTATCAACTCCCCGATTTTTAGAAATTTGAGCAGGTATATGATTATATGCGCCCAATATTAACTGAATTTAAATTTTTATCTGTTTTTTTTGCGGTCTATATAGTTTTGCAATATAATCTGCGCTGAGAGCATATCGATTTTCTTTTTCCTGTTTTTGCTTTTTATGCCGGTCTGGTTCATGTAGACGTGGGCGAGCGCGCTCGAAAGGCGCTCGTCGGACAGCGCCACAGCTATCTCCAGTCCCTTTTGTTTTATGAGATCTTCGAGCGTTTCCTTGAATTTTTCGACTTTTTGCGCGCTTTCGCCTATTGTGCCGTTCATATTCACCGGATAACCCAATACGATTTCAAAAACGTCGTATTTTTCGGCCAAATCCATGATCCTTTCGCGCAGCTCGGCCATATTTTCCGCTTCGATGAGCTCAAGCCCGCTCGCTAAACTCCCGGTCGGGTCAGAAACCGCGGTCCCCGTGCGCCGACCCCCGAGGTCCACCCCGAGTATCCTTTTTTGTTTTATGCCGGTTTCAGCCATCTTCGTCCTCTTCCATTTCCATCGCCCGCAAAAACAGCCCGGCGTTTTCCCGCGCTTTTTCCAGCTGTTTTTTTGCCGCGCTTTCGATTGCGGCTCCGGTCTCTTCTTTATTTGACACGAGCATGTTGAATTTGTCGGTCAGCGACTCCTTTGAAAAGCTCTGCAGCGGGCAGGTATAGCCGTCGCCGTCATAGATTGAACGCAAAAAGCTGCGCACTTTCGGGTCGTAGGCTATGCCCAGCATCGGAACCCCGAAGACGGCGGCGAATATGAGCGCGTGCAGCCGCATCGCTATCACCGCTTCCGCCGAGCGGACAATGGCCAAGGCTTTCGAGACGTCCCCGCCCACATCGGCCAGATACGCCCTGCCGTTTGTCGCCGTCAGATATTTTGAGATGTTTTTGTCCTCTTTGGGGTGCAGTACGAGGTAGACGGGGATCAGATCGTTTTCGCGGCATACGGCGTTGACCGCCGCCGAGAATTTTTCCAGAAATTCCACGCTCGCGTGTTTTTGTTTTCTCACCGAGATCACTATATACGCGCCTTTTATGAACTGCCTGAAATCCTTTTTGTACGCATTGAGATAATTATTTTCGCCCGCCGTCATGGCCTCGTCTGCGGTGAACCGCATTTTTTTTGTATCTACGCCCATTTTGTCCAAATAATCCAGAGACTCGGCGTCCCTGAGCGTGGCGAAGGTCATCTTCTGCATTAAGAGCTTTGTCTGTTCTTTGTTTTTTTCTTCGTACAGCGGCCCTATTCCGTTGGCGTACAGAATCGTTTTTTTTCCGAGCTTCTGCGCGGTTTTGAGCAGCCAGGAGTAATAACCGAAAGAGCGCCCGCTCGTGGCGTCCTGCAGCAGGGTGCCCCCGCCGAACAACAGCGCATCCGATTTTTTTATCGCGCGCCTCACGCTCCAAAAGTTGAAACGCGGTTTGGCGGTTATGTTCGCGTAGCAGGCGTCAAGGCGTTTCTGCTGCTTTTTCGGGTTTTTGGTGAGCAGGCAGATTTTTAGTCCGCTCTTTTGCCTCAGGATATTGCCGATCACCGAAAACATCAGCGCGTCGTCGCCTATATTTCCGTAGCCGTAATATCCGCCGAGCACGAAATCATACCCTTTTTTGTATTTTGAGGCCGCTTTTTGGTAAACGGAATACGCGTCGCCGGCCATTTTTTTTACGCTGTATTTTTCGCGGATGAGCCCTGCCCCGTATTCCGCGTCGGAATCGAGCCTGTCCCTGTTGCTTTCATCGAGGCAAAACAGTATTTCCTCCAGCAGGGCCGCCCCCATATCCGCAGGATGGCCCGCGCCCCTGCATGTGAAATTCGTGCTCTCGCAGTTGTCCGCGCTGTCTTTTGAAAACCTGCCCAGATAACCCATCGGCCCGCACATGACGACCGGTTTGGCGCACGCCAGGGCTTCAAGGGCGAAGCGCGAGCCGCCCACGGCAACATCGCACCCCGCGCAGAAATTATACGCGTCGGCGCGCCTGCCCGCCATGATTATATACTCAAACCCGATCTTTTCGTTTATTTCGCCGGCTTTGTTTTTTATGTCTGCGAAATGCCCGCCGTCGCCGACGATGACTATCCTCGTATTTTTGTTTTTGCTGTATATTTGTTCGGCGATCTCGCACAATCGGACCGCGGCAAAAGACAAATCGAAACCGCTCCGGGCTTCAAGCCTGCTGATTGACAAAATTATTTTTTCCCCGGCTCCTATGCCAAATTCCCGCCGCACGCCCCCGTCATTTATGCCGGGGGCAAAAAGCTCCGTGTCGATTCCGTTGACCGTTTTTGTCAGGTATCCCTCTTTGAGCGCGTAATATTTCTGCCAGTACTCCTTTACATCGTCGCTCACATACAGCGAATAGTCCCCCCAGCGCGTGGCGAGCCTCACCAAAAGCGACTGCTGCTCGAAGGTGCCGTGCATGGTGGTGACCAGCGGTATTTTAAATTTTTTGCAGATGCCCGACGCGACAAAGGCGGGTATCCTCGAATGGGCGTGAACCGCGTCGGGGGCGAATGACTTTATGGTTTTTTTTAAAATTTTTCCGGCCTTTTTCATATCGAAGATGTTTCTCGAATGAAAGGGCGCGTAGATATGCTCTATTTTTGAATCTTCGAGCTCCTTTTCAAAAAGTTTTTCGCCGCTGTTGGACATTATCTTTATATCCAGTCCCATCGCCCCGAGATATCTCGAGAGTTCGATTATGTGGGTCTCCCCGCCCCCGTACTCCATCGAAGTGGCGAGCATGAGTATTTTATACGCCTTCATAAATTTTTCCCCCGCTCCAAAAAAATCATCAGAACTGTTTTTGCCCGTCCATGCACAGTTCAACCAATTTGAAAACATTTTCGAGTTTGGCGTCGCGCGGTATCGCGCCTGCCGGCCCGAGGATATATCCCCCGCCTTTTCCGATGGTTTTTACCCTGTCGGCCACTTCGTCGGCCACATTTTGCACGGTGCCGAAGGGAATCGTGCTCTGGCAGCCCATACCGCCGTAAAAAGACAGATATTTTCCGTATTCGCGCTTTATTTTGTGTATGTCCATGACCTCGGGCTGCATCGGGTTGACCACCTGCACCCCTATCTCCGCCAGATCCGGTATGATCTCCGATATATCGCCGCATGTGTGCACGAGCACGTCAAAACCTTTGCCGCTCGCCGCTTCGTACATTCTTTTGAGGCGCGGCTTTAAGAGTTTGCGCCACAATGACGGAGCCATCATCAGCCCCTTCTGCAGCCCCCAGTCCTCGCCGAAACGGACCCCGTCGATATACGGGGGCGCAGAGCTCAAAACGCCGCATACATACTCCGCGCCGAGTTCGAGAACCTCTTCCGCGAAAGTGTTTTCGGAATCGGCCAAATCACCCAGAAAATTTTCGAATCCGCGCAGATGCCAGCCAATGTCAAAAATGCCCGTGACGCCGAGAACCACGTATTTCCCGCCGACGGTGACGAGCCTTTCGTCCAAATGGTCAAACCTCCCGGGGGCGGCGCCGACGGGGAAAACATATCCGTCAAGCGACGGCGCGTCCAGAGCGGGCTTGTATAAATTCCCGCAGTCGCCGATCTCTCTGGTTTTCGGGTCATGGTTCCATACGCAGCCAAACTCGTCCTTATACCTGTTCTCCCCCGCGTTTTCGCCCGCATACCCCGCCGGATTGCCCGCGCCGACGAATTGAAAATAGTCGCCGATGAAGCCGTCTTCGGCAAGCCTGCCGCTGTCCGAGAGCCATTTATACACCGCCTCCGATATTTTTGAGGTCATATCAAAGCTGTACGGCACATATTCCGTGGGCTCATGGGCGATCGTTTTTTTGATTATCTCTCTTTTGTTCATAAAATATATTCTCCTAAATCTCTTGACTGATATCGGTATCTGTGATACAATATTTAAAAAAATAGTGCCGAGGATTTTAAAAAAATGGCGGAGCTGAAGATAAAAAACGGAAAATTTTATATAAACGGCGCCCTGTCAAACCCCGAAAACCCCGTCAGCGAAGGCAAGCTGACAGGGGTTTACAGCGATGTCTGCGCTTTTTTTGACCAAAATGCCGCCGATGTCGAAAAAAACCGGGAAGCCTTCATAAAAAATTTAGCCGGCTGGCAGGCGGCGGGCGTCAATTTGGTGACGCTGGGCCTGCAGGGCCCGAGCCCGTTCGGGGAGTACTATAAAAAAACGAGGGAGCAAGACAAATCAAAGAACATCTCATTTGAAAGTTCCGCGTTCAAATCCGACGGGAGCTTGGATTTTGACTATCTCGAAAATGCGGAGCGGATAATAAGGGCGGCGGACGGCGCGGGGCTTTTGGTGCTTGTAAATATGTTTTCGGCTTCGAGCGAGGATATATTCGAGGATGAGCTCGCCGTCGTCAACGGCGCCTTCAACGCCGCGGACTGGCTGCTGCAGAAAAAATTCCCGAATGTGATGGTCAACATCGCCGACGTCTCGCATACCTTCTATAAAAGTTCCGTGCTCTGCGGCGGCGGGGCCGTGAAAATCTTGACATCGCTCAAACAAAGAGCCGGCGGCAGGCTCATACTGGGCGCGGGGGTCAGATCCTTTCGGCACATCCCGGCAAATTCCATAGGCAGATACATAGAGCATTCGGATTTTATCCCGATCTATTCGAATACCGAAAACTCTCAGTCGGAATACAACACCAAGAAAATGCTCGGCGATATATACTATCTGCAAAAGGCGGCGAAAGAACAGGGGGCAAATGTTCCCGTAATTGTGGCAAAGGGCGACGACCTCAGCGAAAAATACAACTCATACGGAAAAAACAACCTGACCGAGGCCCTGGAAAACGGCGTGTCCTGGTGTTACTACGACAGGGAAGGCTTTGTGATACTTCCAGTCGACTGGGATAAAAATTCGAGCGCCGAAAAAAAGAATTTTTTTGAAACCGCCGAAAATATCAAAAACAGCTGAGCACGCAAAAACCGTATGGCGCAAATTCCAGTCGTTTTGCTGTTTGCGTTTTTAGGTTTTACCGGCCGTACCGTATATTCTGCGGCACGAGGTATATCGCGTGGTATTCGTCGAATGTGATGCCGAGCTCTTTGATTTTTTCCGCGGTTTTTACGCCCACGTACCTCCAGTGCCAGGGCTCGAAGACATAGCCCGTTATCCATTCCCTGCCCTTCGGGTAACGCAAAATAAAGCCGTATTTGTGCGCGTTTTCCACAAGCCAGGCGTATTCCTTGGTGTTTTCGAAATGGGCCGAAATTGAAGCGGAGTTCAAATCGGCGGCGAGCCCCGTCTGGTGCTCCGAATGGCCCGGGCGCGCCGAATACGAGTCGGCGCCTTTTGGATCCTGGCGTTTGTAGTTCTCATAAACCTGTTTTTGCACGGCGTAACTTCTGTATCCGGAGACTATGTAGATATTTATCCCGGATTTTTTCGCGCCGGCGCGCATTTTGTCAAACTGTTCCTGCGCCTCGCCCGCAAGGGAGAGCACCCTGCCGTCGCTTTTTTTATACCCTTCGGGCACAAAGTCTTCGGGGAGGTAATTGTACTTGTTGCAAAGCACCAAAACGCCTCCGGGATTTTTGGCCGGCTTCGCCGCCGTCGGCGAATAAAGCGGAAAATCCAGCCCTATATTCACATATGTCACCGCATCGAAGTACGCGAGTTCCAAATTCGCCTTTTTGTATTCCACATACCTTTCCAGATACTTCGGCTGGTAATGCGAAAGCCCCATGGCCTCTTTGAGCCCGTGAAGCTCTTTGGGCAGCTCGTCGCTTGCACGGGTTTGAGTGACCGCGACGACATTTGCCGAGTCGTCATATTTGCTGGTCACCCCGAATACGACGCGCAAAAATTCCCCCGTCACGTAACAATCCCCGGAGTCCCTGAAAGAGGGGCGGGCGACGGCGATTTTTTCGCCGTTTGAAAAGAGCACGGCCGTGTCCGTCCGGTTTGTGAAAATGACCCCGTGCCGGTTTATCAAAGTCAGCGTTTTCGCGTCGGGGTCATATTCGGCGAAAGAGCCGAACAAAAGTTTCGCAGTTCCCAGAACGGGGAAATATATCACGCCGCCCCGGTTTAAAATTTTCGGGCGTATCGCCTTCGGCTCGCCGTTTACAGTCAGCCGTATATCCCCGCCGGCGGCGGGCCTCGCCTGCACCGCCCCAAAACCATAGGCTGCCGATACAAAAACAAACAACAAAACAAAAACGGTCCTCCCAAAAAAATTCCGTGCCATAAACGCTTCCCCCATGCAAGTTTTAGTATTATACTAGGGCGTATCCGATAATTAAAAACCATTGTATCATTTCAACAAAATCATGATAGAAGCAAGAAAAGAAAAAGATTTGAAATGGTCAAGGGATTTGTCATAACGGGTAGCTACCCTCCTAAATTGTTTGAGTTTGTTTGAAATATTTTTCGTCATTGACACTTGTCCATGATGAAAGCAGATCCGAATCGCTGCCCCCCGTCCAACGGATCCGTGTCATACACCATTTCAAGCGGTATTGGCTTTTTCGAAGTTATAGATTCCCTTTTCCATATTGATTGACCCCTCTTTCATACAAATATGCTTTTACATATGGTAATTATATCACAGTTTCGCCGCTTTTTCAACAGGTTTTTCAAAAAATCGTAATTGTCGTAAATCCGGTGAAAGCGATGATGGATGTACTAACACTGGCCAATAGGACGAATCTGTATGCCAATTGCCATTTGCCGGGCATTCCATATTCAGCCATATCATAAGCGTCAATTCGGAATATCAGATGAACGGATTTTATCACATAATACGGTTAAAAACACGAATTTTCCGTAACTTTTCCGATAATTTTATGTTAAATTGCAAAAAAACATTGCAAAAAACCAATAACCGTGATATAATCAAATAAACAAACAAAAACAAAAGCGAGGTCAAAAAAAATTATATGAATACAAGAGAACGTTTTGTGCGGGTGCTGACCGGAGGCGACGCGGACCGGGTTCCATTCATGAAAATCTTCGGCGGGACGAACGCCGTGACGCAGCGCTGGACAAATCAATACCCGGGCATAGGCGCGTATATCGACGAGCTGCTCGGGTTTGAGGGGCGTTACCGCGGCTGGGGTATAGCTCCCGTAAATACGGGGCTGTGCGGCGTGGGGCCGGATGTCGTGGAATTTCGCTCCGAAACCGAAACCCGCATACGGCACGGGGACGGCAGGCTCACCCTGTACATGAACCGCGACGGCCATTTTTTCAACCATACCGCCGAATATCCGGTCAAATGCGAAAACGACTGGCAGCGCGTGAAAGCCAACTGGCTCGACCCCGGCGATCCCCGCCGCTTTCCGGAGCAGGGCGCCTGGCGGCATTACGTTGATATGTACGCAGAACGCGATTACCCGCTGCAGCTCACCTGCGGCGGCGTGTACGGTTTCGCCCGGAATATGCTGGGCGACGAGCTGCTTTGCCTGATGCTCTACGACGAGCCGGAATTGGTTTCGGATATAATGAGCACGTATATAGACATGTGCATTTCCATCTGGAAGAAAATGGTCGGGGATGTGCGGTATGACCTCATCGAATGCTGGGAGGACATGGCCTACAAAAGCGGGCCGCTCATATCAAAAAGGCATTTCGACGAATTTCTCGCGCCGCAGTACCGCCGCATACGCGACTTTGCCGGGAATGCCGGCATACCGATAGTGCTTGTGGACAGCGACGGAAATACCATGGATCTGGCCGAGTGGATGTTTGAAGCGGGCGTAAACGGAATGTATCCGTTTGAAGCGCAGTCGTATAACGACATACCGCATATCCGAAAACAGCTGCCGGGCATGGGCTGCATAGGCGGGCTCGACAAGGAATGTATGGCAAAAGACAAAAACGCCATCGACGCCGAGCTGGAAAAAGCGCGGCGGCTCATCCCGCTGGGCAGGTTCATACCCGGGCCCGACCATTTCGTGCTGGAAAATGTCCCCTTTGAAAACTACGAATATTTTATGCGCGGCTTGAAGCGGGTCATTCTGGAATCGAAATTCTGACATTATTTTTCAAAATGATTGACACCGGGCGCGCTTGTGTGCTATACTTATGCTCGAAGGGAAGTGGTTGTTATAGACAAAACAGATAAAACAGATAAAAATATCATGGCCTGTGAAACGGTGGCCCTCGACGATGAAAACAGCGCGCTTTTGATTCTGGACCAGACGAAACTGCCGAATGAAACCCGGATACTCTCGCTGACCGGGCAAAAGGAAATATGGGAGGCGATCTATCTGCTGAAGGTGCGCGGAGCGCCCGCCATCGGTGTGGCCGCCGCCATCGGATTTTATCTTGCGGCAAAGGCGGTCGATACCGAGGATTTCGAAGAGTTCCGCCGGCGCCTTGCCGAGGCCAAGGATTATCTGGCTTCTTCGCGCCCTACCGCGGTCAATCTTTTCTGGGCGCTCGGGCGCATGGAAAACGTGGTTTCGGAGAACAAAACGCTGCCGGTACGCGAGATCAAAAGGCTGCTGCTGGCCGAGGCGGAGGAGATAAGGGCACAGGACGTCCGGGTGTGCAGGGCGATCGGCGAATACGGGCTCGGCCTGATCAAGGACGGCGACGGCATACTGACCCACTGCAACGCCGGGCAGCTCGCCACCGTGAAATACGGGACGGCGCTCGCGCCCGTTTATCTCGGCTGCGAGAGGGGGTACAAATTCAAAGTGTTCACAGACGAGACCCGTCCGCTTCTGCAGGGGGCGCGCCTCTCGGCTTTCGAGCTTTGCGCTGCGGGCGTCGACACCACGGTCATCTGCGACAACATGGCTTCGCAGGTGATGAAAAACGGCTGGGTGCAGGCGGTATTCGTGGGATGCGACAGGGTCGCGGCAAACGGCGACGCATGCAATAAGATAGGCACTTCGGGCGTGGCGATACTGGCAAAACACTACGGGATACCTTTTTATGTGTGCGCGCCCACTTCGACAATCGACATGAAAACAAAAAGCGGCGGGGACATCGTTATAGAGCAGCGCCCCGCCCATGAGGTGACTGAGATGTGGTACAAAAAACGCATGGCTCCGGACGGGGTAAAAGTGTACAATCCCGCTTTCGATGTCGCGGAAAATTCGTTGGTCACGGCGATCGTCACCGAATGCGGCATAGTCAGGGCTCCGTATAAAGAGAGCCTGCGGAAAATATTTGAAAGAATTTGAAAGATAAGTTTAAAGAAAAAAAGAAAGGAAATTTGGGTTATTATGAAAAAACGGTCGGAGGGATTTTTCGGGCTGCATTTTGATTTTCACGCGGGGGCGGACTGCGTGGAAGTGGGAAAGAATGTCACCCACGAAATGGTGCGCGAAATAATAGAAACGCTGAAACCGGACTATATTCAGTGCGACTGCAAGGGCCACGCGGGCTATTCGAGCTATCAGACAAAGGCCGGCAACCCCGCCCCGGGTTTTGTCGGCGACCAGCTCAGAATATGGAGGGATGTCACAAAAGAGTACGGCATTCCGCTCACCGTCCACTACTCGGGCGTATGGGACATGAAAGCCTTGGAACTCCGCCCCGAATGGGCGGCGATAAACGAGGACGGCTCGCCAAACAAGAACATGACCTCTACATTCAAGGGATACGCCGACGGCCTTCTCATCCCGCAGCTCGCAGAACTCGCCCTCGAGTACGAAATAGACGCGGTCTGGGTGGACGGCGAGTGCTGGGCCACAGTCCCGGATTTCGACGCGGAGGTCATATCCGCCTTTGAAAAAGAGTCCGGCCAAAAGTTGGTAAAAGGCCAAAACGGAAAATATGACAGGCAGTCGGCGGAGTACAGGGGGTTTCTGGACTTTTGCAGAAAGCGGTTTTTTGAATATCTTTCGCATTACGTAAACGAAGTCCACGCCAAGGCCCCGAATTTCGAAATCGCTTCAAACTGGGCGTTTTCTTCGCATATCCCCGCGCCGGTATGCGTGGATGTCGACTACCTTTCGGGGGATTTCACCCCGGTGGACAGCTACAACGGGGCGCGTTTCGAGGCGCGCGTGCTGTGCGAGCAAGGCATGCCCTGGGATCTGATGGCGTGGGGGTTTTTCCATGATTTCACCCCGAAAAACGTCCATTCGATAAAGGGGGCGGCGGCGCTCTGCCGCGAGGCGGCCGGGGTGATTTCCACCGGCGGCGGCTTTCAGGTGTACAACACCCAGAACCGCGACGGCTCGGTCAGGCTCTGGGAAGTGGGCGAACTCGCGGAAACTGCGAAGTTTGTGCGCGAGAGGGAACCGTTTTTGAAGGGAGCCGCGCCATTCTCGGATATCGGCGTGCTGTACTCGGATTTCGACATGAAAAACAGGTGCGACACCCTGTTTTATCCGCGGGGCAACGACAACGTGAAAGGAGCAGTCAAGGCAGTGCTCGATTCGTCGCGCACCTGCGCCGTATTGATGGACCATACGCTGAATGGCGACCGCCTGAAAGAAACAAATATAGTCATAGTGCCGGAACTGCGGTTTATCAGCGGCGAAATAAAGGCCAAACTGCTTGAATACGCGGCAAACGGCGGGAATCTGATCATATCGGGCCATGAATGCTGCGGCCTTTTCGGCGAAGTTTTAAAAAATGCGGAAATATCCGGAGAAGCAAAGGAGAGGGCTATATCGGTCCCCTTCAAATCGCGCTTTGTCAATCAGTACGCGAAGGCGCCGGATGCGGTTTCAAATCAGGCATACGTCAAAAAAATGAAATACAAAACCGGAAACATCGCCGCCATATACTACAACATATTCGAAGTGTACCACAATGCCCCCGATTTTTACGCCAAAAACATGCTCTCCGGGCTCATCGGCGAGCTTTCGGGCGACCGGTTTTTGGTGGAATACAAGGGGCCGGGGGCGGTGGATATAGTCACGGCAAAAAAAGACGGCCGGCTTCTGATCAGCCTCATCAACACAAGCGGCATATACAGCGAGTCAAAACTCAGGGCATACGACGAGATACCGCCGCTTTCGGGCGATGGAATCGAAATAACCGTCAAAGCGGACAAAGAGCCCGCAGAAGTGAGCCTGCAGCCCGAAAACAAAACCCCGGAATACGCATACGATCCAATTTCAAAAAAGCTGACGGTAAAACCCGGCAGCCTGCATATACACTCGATTATATCGATCGGGTAAAATACAAAAAATATATTTAGGAGGGTAAAGTTTATGAACCGCAAACCCGAGTTTGACAACCTGCTCAAGGTACTTCGCAAAGAAGCGCCGCCGCGCCCCGTTCTGATGGAACTGTTTATGAACCACACGATCTATACCAAATTCTGCGACCCGAAATATTTAAACGGCAAAGAGGATATTTCCAATATGGTCATGATGGCGTCGGCTTTCGCCAACCTCGGCTACGACTATTTCACCACCTGGCCTTCGGGCTTCGGTTTCCCGCAAAAACCGAGGGAACACAAACAGACCACCACTTTAAACCACGAGGCGGCGATCTATGACAAAAAGAGCTTCGACGAATACAAATGGCCCGAACCCGGGAATTTCAGCATGGAGCATCTGAAAAAGGCGGAGCCCTATGTGCCCGAGGGCATAAAGGCGGTCATGGTTGGCCCGGGAGGGGTGCTCGAAAACATCATCGGCATAATGGGATATGACAACCTGTGCAATCAAATCTACGAAAATCCCGCGCTTGTCTCCGACGTTTCGGAAAATGTGGGCAAGAGGCTCGCGCGCTATTACGAGCTGGCGGCGGAGTACGATATAATCGGCGCCGCCTTCGGAAACGACGACTGGGGCTTCAAAACGCAGACCATGCTCTCCCCCCGGCACATGCGGGAGTATATATTCCCCTGGCACAAAAAAATCGTCGAAGCGATGCATAAAAAGGGCAAGCCGTGTATTCTGCACTCGTGCGGCAACCCGGGCGAAGTGATGGACGATATTGTGGACTATATAAAATACGACGGCAGGCATTCATATGAGGACACCATCATGCCCGTCGAGCAGTTCTATGAGATATATAACGGGAAAATAGCGGTGATCGGCGGTATCGACGTGGATTTCATCGTGACAAAAACCCCGGAGGAAGTAAAGGAGCGCTCCAAAAAGATGCTCGAGAGGACCGCCTCGCGGGGCGGCTACGCGCTGGGCACGGGAAACAGCGTCCCGGAATATATACCCCTTGACAATTACTTAGCCATGCTGTCCGCGGCTTGGGAATTCGTGTAAAAACAAAATAAGGAGGGTAATCTATGAATTCACGCGAACGCGTCATCAGCGCCCTGACACATAAAAAAGTCGACAGGCCCGCGGTGCAGTATGCCTATTTCGGTCCCGGCTATTTTGAGCACGGGGAAAAACTCAACGACCTCTACGAAAAATATCCCGGGGACTTCTGCGGTTTTGTACGGCAGCCCATCCCGGTGGTCCCCCCCGAAAGCTTCGATGCTGACGGACGCTATCATGTGGTCGGAAAAGACGACTGGGGCGCCACATACGAATACCGGGTGTACGGCATGATGGGCCACGCCATGAATTTTCCGATCAAATCGACACAGGACATGGCCGCGTACAACTTCCCTCCCCTGCCCGACTACGGGAACGGCGATGTGCAAAAGGGCATGAGGGAACATTTCGCCAATGTCAAAAAAGAGTATTTCGCCATGGCGGGAGCGGGAGGGGCTTATCTCGAGCGCATGTCGGCGATACGCGGGTTTGAGGAATTTCTGATGGATCTGTATGAAGACTCGGGCGAAATAAACGATTTTTTGGACAGATTGACCGATTATTACCTCAAAGGCATAACCGCCCAGATAAAGGCGGGCGCGGAAGGCTTTAGTTTCGGCGACGATTACGGCACCCAAAACGGCCTCATCATGTCCAAGGAGATGTTCCGGCACGCCATAAAGCCCCGGCTCAAAAAGCTGACCGACCCGATAAAACAGGCGGGCCTGCACATACATTTCCATTCGTGCGGACAAGTGCTCGAACTGTTCAGCGACTTTCGCGATATCGGCGTGGACAGCGTATGGCTCCAGATGCCGGTTTACGACATGTGTGAGCTGCGCGACGCGTGCAAAGAGTACGGCTTCTGCTCCGCGCTCCACCCCGACAGGGCAGTCACCATGACGCGCGGCACGCCAAACGACGTAAAAGAGCTCGTAGAAAAAATCAACGAAACATTCAAGCCAAAAGACGGAGGCTCGTGGTTTTATATCGAAGCGGACACGGGGTTCCCTTTTGAAAATATAAGGGCATTGGTCGAGACCGTCTATTCTATATAGGGAGAAATTTATATAATTATGGCAAAAGAGAAAATGAAAAAATTGCTTGTATACGCGCTGTTCGCGGCGGTCATAATAACGCTGTCCGTAATTTTGGTGATACTGATCGCAGACGAGGCAAAACCAAAAACCCCGGCCGCCGCCGCGCCCGAAGGGCAAAATCAACCGGAGAGCTCGGAAGCGGCGAGCGAGCCGCCGGCCCAAACCGAGGAGGAGGAGATATATATCGAGCCAAAATTTCCCGAATACGTCCGGCCCAAGGAAAAATTGTACGATCCCGACGGGTTTCGCGGCGACGAATGGATCATAGTGGGTAAAAACGGCTGCCTTTACGAAAACGGATACATAAACGAATATCTGGGCTATGCGCCAAAATACATAGACGTGACCGACCGCGAGCTCTATTACAGGGTCGGCGTGCTCAAAGACATTCAGGATGAGCTCGCGGCGAGGGGCGTGGCGTTTTGCGTCGTTATCACGCCGAGCAAGGCCGCCGCCATGGCCGACTATATCCCCGACTGGTACAAAGAGGAGAACAGGACGCTCTCGTCCGATTATGTGCGCCCGTATGTGCGCTTTGTGAAAATGCTCGAGGAGGCCGGCGTGTATTTTGTCGATTCGTCGGCTCTGTACCGGTCGCTGGGCATGACGAATACCTTCCCGAAAACGGGGATACACTGGAACAGGCTCGCCGCGTATGAAACCAGCGCCGCGGTGATTTCCGAATATGAGCGCCAGACGGGCACCGAAACCAAGCATATCAAATCGGACGGGGTGCTGTTCGGCAAAAATCCGGTGGCCAGCGAGCAGGACATTTTCGGAATCATATATTCCGGCAGAAGAAAAGAGAGGGAGGAAGCGATACTCGACGACCGGTATTACTGGCCCGACGCATATACCGCAAATACCAGCAAACCCGCCATAAAACACATGATAATCCAGGGCGGCAGTTTCACCGGCGACTTTTACCACTATTTCGGGAGCTTCGGCATAGCCTCCGACATAACGGGATATTATTACAACAACGGAGGCGACGTGAATATAAACTGGTCACATGAGATAGGGCGCACGAGTTTCGTGCTGCTCGAGGTCAATGAGCAGTTTGTGTACAACATGGGCGGGGTATCGCCCGCGTGGGGATACAACGATATCGCCATCCTCGATTTCGGGCCCAACATAATCGATTCGATGTGGGACTATCTCAAAGGATAGCTCAAAAAGATTTTTGGAAGGAAGTGGCAAAAAATGCCTGTAATATCGGCGTATATCATGCCGCACCCGCCGATCATCGTGCCCGGGGTGGGAAGGGGGCAGGAAAAAGCGGCCAAAAAAACCGTCGGCAGCTGTCACGCGGCCGCGAAGGAAATAGGCGCGTCCGCCCCGCAGACGATAATCGTGATTTCGCCCCATTCCACCTGCTATGGCGACTATATACACATATCGCCGGGCAAATCCGCGCAGGGCAGCCTCAAAAGGTTCGGCGCCCCGGAATTGTATAAGGCGGACTATGACACGGAGCTCGTTATGGAGATTTGCCGCCTGTGCGATTCGGAGGGTTTTCCGGCGGGGACTGCCAGAGAGAGGGATGCCTCCCTCGACCACGGCACGCTTGTTCCGCTGTATTTTATCAATCAATATTGCACAAATTACAAATTGGTGCGCTGCTCGGCGTCGGGACTTTCAAAGCGCGACCACTGCCGCTTCGGCCAAATCCTCAGCCGGGCGGCCGAAAACACCGGGAAAACCGCAGTGATTTTGGCGAGCGGCGATTTATCGCACAAACTAAAAGAAGACGGCCCGTACGGCTTTGCGCCCGAGGGGCCGAAGTTGGACGCAAAGCTCACCGATATCATGAAAAGCGCCGAATTTGAAAAATTTCTCGAACTCGATTCCGATTTGTGCGAAAAGGGCGCGGAATGCGGGCTCGCGTCATTTGCCACCATGGCGGGAGCTCTGGCCAAAATCCCGGTCGAAACCCGGTTTTACTCATATGAGGGCCCTTTCGGAGTGGGATACGCCGTCTGCGGCTACAAAGCCGCCACCCCCGACCCTTACGTGGCTCTCGCCCGTCATACGATAGAAAACTATGTGAAATCCGGCAAAATGCCGCCTTTGCCCGAAGATCTGCCCGACGATCTGACAGAGCGCAGGGCGGGGGTTTTCGTGTCGCTCAAAAAAAACAAAGAGCTCAGGGGCTGCATCGGAACCATATCCCCCGCCTGTCAAAGCATCGCCGGGGAGATAATGGCCAACGCAATTTGCGCGGCATGCCGCGATCCGCGTTTTTCCCCCGTGGAGCCTTTGGAACTGCCCGAGCTTTCGTACAGCGTGGACGTGCTGTCCGAGCCCGAGCCGGTTTTCGGAAATGATACGGGCATGCTCGATGTTTTGCGGTATGGGGTGATAGTTACAAGCGGGTACAAGAGGGGGCTGCTGCTGCCCAACCTCGAAGGGGTGGATACGGCAGAGCAGCAAATAGATATCGCGCGCCAAAAGGCGGGTATCAAAAAAAGCGAAAGTTATCAGCTCGAGCGTTTCGAAGTGGTGCGGCACATATGACAGCCGGGCCGAAACAAAAAGAGGCGCTTTTTTACAAAGCGCCGGAAAACGAAAACAAAGTTACGGAATGCGGGCTGTGCCCGCATTTGTGCAGGATACAAAGCGGCCGAACCGGCCTGTGCGGCGCGAGGCGCAATACAGGCGGCCGCTTGATCGCCGAAAGCTACGGCAGGCTCACCTCGGTCGCTCTGGACCCTATAGAGAAAAAGCCGTTGAACCGGTTTTTTCCGGGGAGCAGAATTTTGTCCGTGGGCAGTTACGGCTGCAATTTCCGGTGCGCCTTTTGCCAGAACCATTCGATATCGACGATGACATCCGGCAATTTTTCGGGGCGCGCATACCTTCCCGGGGAGATAGCCGATATATCAAAAGAATGCGCCGAAAAGGGCAGCATAGGGGTCGCATACACATATAACGAGCCGCTTGTGGGCTATGAATTTGTAAAAGACTGCGCGCAAGCGGTAAAAAACCGGGGGCAAAAAAACGTGCTCGTCACAAACGGTTTCGCGAATCCCGGCCCGTTCGGGCAGCTTTTGCCGCTCATCGACGCTTTTAATATAGACTTAAAGGGCTTCGGCCCCGCGTTCTATAATGAGCTCGGCGGAGAGCTCGAGTGCGTGAAAAACAACATCGAAGCAGCCGCGGCGGCGGGCGCGCATGTGGAGCTGACTGTGCTTGTCATTCCCCAAAAAAACGATTCCGTTGCCGAAATGGAACAGATATCAAAATGGATCGCAAAATTGGACGACAACATAGCGCTGCATATAAGCAGGTTTTTCCCCGCATACAAGATGCGGGGCGCAAAGCCCACTCCGATAGAAACGATATACGAGCTCGCCGGCATTGCGAGGAAAAATTTGAAATATGTATATCCGGGAAACGCGCGCTGAAAGGATGGCGATAAAATAATTTGAAAAAATTCATATCCGAGAGCAGCAATTACGGAAAACTGATACTGCTCATCGGCCTGCTTATCGCCGTGCCGCTCGCCGTCTTGCCGTTTTACCCGGAGGAATCCCGGTATGCGCCTTCTTTTTTGTTTCCTTTGCTTGTATCCCTTGTTTTGGGGTTTGCCGTCTGCCTTTGTACGCCGCGAACAAAAAAAAACGCGACAGAATGGGAATCCCCCCTTCAGATAGGAAGCCTTCCCGTCATGGCCGCCTGGTGTTTCGCTTTTTTCGCCGGAGCGGTTCCGTTTATGATAGGGGGCCAGCTGAATCCGCTTTTAGCCGTATTTGAATCGGTAAGCGGCTGGACAAGCACCGGCCTGACTGTGGCGGACGTGACGCTTATGCCCCGTATTTTTTTGTTTCACCGGGCATTTATGCAGTACTGCGGCGGTCTCGGCTTTATGGTCATGATCGCGATGCTGGTGCAGAGCAAACAGAATGCGAATCTTTACCGCGCGGAGGGGCACCCGGACAAAATCGCGCCGAGCCTGAAAAGAACGTCGCAGATCATTTTTTTGTTGTACAGCTGTTTTCTGTTCGCGGGGTCGCTGATCTACAAAATATTCGGCATGGAGCTCTTTGAAGCGGTATGCCATACCATGGCCGCGCTGTCCACAGCCGGTTTTACCACGCGGGAGGGCAGTATCGGGCAATACGGCAGCCTGCCGCTTGAAATTGTCACGATTGCGCTCATGCTCGTCGGTTCTACGAATTTTGCCATACTTTTGCTGCTGGTGAAGGGAAAGTTCCGCCAAATATCCAAGGTGAGCGAGATGCGTTTCATGGCGGGGCTGGTGATTGTGTTCGTTTTGCTCGCGGCGTTTTCGCTCATGGGCGAAACGGGGATGGGGCCGGGCGAAAGCTTTAAGGAATCTTTGTTCGGCGTCGTCTCCATATTTACGACAACCGGATATTCCACCATGAATTACGCGCTCTGGCCCCCTTTCGCCCTGGGACTTCTTATACTGCTTATGATCATAGGCGGAAGCGTCGGCTCGACATCGGGCGGCATAAAACTGCTCCGCGCCTATCTTCTCATCCGGATCACGAAGGAAAATTTAAAAAACAGAATCTCCCCCGCCCGGAAAGTAACCGCGCCCGCCTATTATCAGGTGCAGGGCAAAAGGCTTATCGACAATGCCCTGATAAACGACACACTCGGGTTTATCGCCTGTTATATGGGCGTGCTCATCGCCGGAACGCTGCTTTTGACGCTGACCTCCGGCTGCCCGCTGTTTGACGCCATGTTTGAGTTTGCCTCCGCGTTTGCCACAGTTGGGATATCCAACGGACTGACCAACGCAAACGCCTCGGCCGGGTCGCTTGTTGTGCTGATGGCCGGCATGATACTGGGCAGGCTTGAAATGTTCATCGTCTTTGTCGGGATTTATACAGCGATACATTTGCTGAGGCGGCGGCTGCAAAAGCGAGCGAAATGAAAATGAAAATCAAAAGCGCGCCGTCGCCCGTATCCGGATTCGGCTTGGTCGAATCTTCTTCTGCGTCGTCCTCCGGAAACGTGACGTTCATCAAAAGGGGCGGCGTATTTTCGTTTATATCCTCATATTCACTGCCTTTGGACGTACCACCTGACGTACCGCCTGACGTACCGCCCTCCGGTTTGCCCGTGGTGTTTTTGGTATCCTCCTCTTCGGTCGGCGTGTCTATTATCGGCTGCGTCGGGGATTCGGTGGTGGGAGCCGTAGTCGGCTGGTCGGTTGTCGTTGTCGGTTGGGTCGACTGGGGGGAGGTGGGCTGCGTTGCGGTGGTGAGCCCGGTTTCCGGCGTCGTGGCGGGCGTTGTGGCGGGCATCGTAGTGGAATCGGTTGTCGGAGTTGTGGTCGGCTGGGTTGTCGTCGTTTCTTTTTTGTTTACCGCGGTGATCATTATGCTGCTGTCGGAATCCACCGTGACCGAAGTATGGGAAAGGGAAACCATTTCGTAACCGTCGGGTATATCTATTTCCTGAACGTCGTAAGTGCCCGGGACCACGTTTGAAATTTTTGCCTTCCATCCGTTCGCCTTGTTTACTTTGAGCGTGTATTTTACCGCATTTTCCTGTTTTAACACAATGGTGAATTCTATACTGTCGTCCTCGGGCGCTTCGCCCGGCGGGGCGAATTCCTTGCCGACGCTGACGCTGTTGGGCGGGGTTTTTGGCCTTTCCCTGTTTGTCACGGTGAATTTGAAAGCGTTTTCTTCGTCTGTCACGTTCACCCGGTTCGGAGTGCCGGATATGACCGGCGAGTAGAAAATATCATACCCTTCGCCGCCGCCCGTCTCGGCGATCGTGTATTCGCCCGCGAATACGCCTGTTATCGTATGGCTCCAGAGGTTGGCTTTGTTTAGCGTGAATGTATATACCGGGCGGTTGGCGCCGGACGCCGACGGGGTCAGCGTGACCGTATACACGGCCGAATCAGGAATGTCAAGCGCGGTCTCGCCGTCGTTTCGCAGCGATTTTTCCACGGTCACGTCCCTTTTCGGCGCCGGAATGTTTTTGAGGGGCTTGAGGATGTAATAATTCACGTTGATTTTCGAGGACCCTCCCTTTTTGGCGCCCGCGATCCTCTCGTCGTCGGGGGAGACTGTCAGTTTTTCATCTATGAGATTGTATCCCGAATTTTTTTCATGCGGAAGCTCCGCTATCCAATATTCCCCTTCGGCAATGCCCTCAATCATATACGTGCCGTCGATCCCCAGCGAAAATTCCTTGGCGTAATACGCGCCGCTCCCGCTTTCCTCGAGTATTTGCTGCCATGTCTTGGTTTGGTTTTTGTAGTCGTCCTTCAATTCCATCGAAAATATCCGGAAGGTGATCCCCGTGACGTCTCTTGGATGTACTATATTGCCTTTTTCGTCCAATTTGTCTTTTTCAATTTGCACATTGCGCAGATAGTTCCCGAGCGGGTCTATTCGATTTTCGCCCTCGTTGGTGACTTCAAATTCTTCGTCTATCAAAAAATAATCCTTGCTTTTTTCGGTCAGGCGCTCTTTTATCCAGTATTTCCCTTTCGGCAGATTGATGACCGCCTTGCCCTCTGAATCCGTCTTTATATACGCCGCCGGTTCGCCTTCGGGGCCGTCCCCTTTGGACTTATATATGTCAAACTCAAAATCCTCCGGCGTGTCGTTTCCGCGGTCCACCGTTTTTGTCAGTTCGACTTCGGACAAGCGGTTGTACAGAACCACTTCAAATATCCCGTTTTTGAAATCCGCGAAGTCTACGGCAAACGCCTCTTTCACGAGCCTGTACTTGTCGCTCTTGGGCGTCGGCACTTCCGCTATCCAATATATCCCCTCCGGCAGCCCGGTTACCGGCGCTTCGCCGTTTGAATCCGTTTTGATGCGCCCAAGCGCGCTCCCTTCGGGTCCGTCCCCGGCGGCATTGGCGTTATATATGTCAAACTCAAAATCCTCCGGCGTGTCGTTTGATCCGGGGTCTATCGTCTTTTTGAATTTTATCTGCGCCGGCTGATTGTTGAGTGCGACCGTTGTATCCTCGGAAACTTCCACTGTAAATTCGTCTTTTACGAGTACGGCGAAGGCGAGCGTCTTTTCATTTTCGAGTTCCTCTATCCAATATCTGCCCGGGGGAAGCGTATCGCCGTACAGCCTTATTTCCCCCTCGGGGCCGGTGGTCACTTTATCCACTACCGGCTTTCCCTTGTGGTCGCCGCCGTCGATATATTCCCATATGCCGAAATCGAACCCCGCGCCGATCTGCCCGGAGACGCCGTCCACCGTTTTGACAAATTTTATCTCGATCAGATTGTTGGTGAATTCAAAATAATTCACATCCGAGGAATGGCCGGTCACGACAAAATCGGTTTTTATCAGCCGGTATATCCCCGTATTTTCCCCCGCGAGCTCCTCTATCAGGTATCTGCCCGGTTTGAGGCCGTTGTCTATTTCTTTTAACAGTATCTGCCCGTTTGGATCCGTCGTGAACACATTGTTTGGTTCGCCGGGATTCGGCAGCCGGCCGCCTTTGTGGTCGGCGGCGCTTTCGCTGTATTCCCAAATCTGAAATTTATACCCGGCTCCCGGCTTCGGGCCTTCTGCCGTCTGCTCCCTTTTTTGAATCAGCGCGGATATTCTCGGGATCTTGATGCTGACCTGCCTTGAGGTGTCTTTTCTTATGTTCTCGTCTTTGGGCACACAGGCGATGACAGCCTGCGAAGACCAGTTCGCTTCGCCCTTTTCGTCTTTTGCCACAAATATGACCGGCTCGGGCCTGTCGATCAGCGTCACTTTCGCCGCGGACTCCCCCATCATCATAATTTGCAGCTCCTCGCCCACGCCGTCCATCGCGGCGGGATCCCGGGCAAAAACCACATAGAATTTCTGCGTTTTTTTGCTGTCGGAAAAATCCTTTATCACGCCGTCTTCTATTATTTCCTTGCCGGATTCGTCATAGGCGAATACGATTTTGTCGGCACCCCATTTGCTCTCGCCCACATAAGCGGAAAGCTCTACGCTCGCCTCTATCAGCGACACGTCCTGTGTGATGATTTTTACTTCGATGGGGCCGTAGGCCTTTATTTTTTCCCCGTTTTCCTCCTTGATTATCATCGCTTCAGCCGCGCCGAAATCTATGTCAAGGCTCACGCGCCGGTTGTTTTCGTCCCAATAATCCCCCAGCGAATCCGCCCAATGGACGAGCGCGCGGTAGAAGGCCAGAATCCTTCTGCCTTCGGGCGAATTCAAATATTCGTCTTGGTCGAGTTCCGTCTTGGGACTTCCGGGGACGTAATAATCGGAGTAATGCCACAATGCCGCCTGCGTGGCCGTGATTGCTTCTTCGGCGGTCAGGTTTTCAAATTTGACTTCGCTGTACCACTCCCCGTCGGCAAATTCTTCGAAAAATTTTTCGATCACATCGTCGGCAGCCGGCAGCATGATGTTTGCCCCGGCTAAATCGTCGTATGATCCGCCGAATTCCCCGATAAATCCGTAAGCGGCGATCCAGCGCAGCTTGGCTTCGTTGGCTTTTATCGCGCCGTACCCGTTTCCTTCGGCTTCGGCAAAAAAGTCTTTCGGGGACACCTGAATATAGTCGTTTGCCGCAGTGTCCTCCAATTGCGTCACGCGGCTTATGCAATAGGCGGCTTCGATGATTTTTATGCCGTTTGCATCCGAAACTTTGAGCGGCGGCCCGTAAAAAGCCGCGTTTCCGCCGTCTTTTATTTTAATCTCATACGCCGAGCTTCCGGCGCCCTGAAGATAGCTGCTGTTTTGTTTGTCTATGATATACGTGTCCCCGATGTCCGCGTTCACCTTGGTCACCCTCGGTATGAACAAGACCCCCGCGAAAAACACGAGCGCCAAAGCCGCGCTCAAGACGCGCTTTGGCATACTGAACCCTTTTGTCTTTTTCATTTTGACAATTACGCCCCCTCCCCTGTAAAAGCTTCTGTTTAGCTTCTATGGCTTCGGATTATAGCATAAATTTTTCAATTTGTCAAGATTATTCTTGACAAAAACGAAAAAAAATAATAAAATTGAGATAACGTTAAATTAAATTTTTCCGGAAGGTGAATAAGAATTTTATGAACAAAAAAAACCTGCTTTTTATCATGTGCGACCAGCAACGCTACGACTGCGTCGGCTATTCGGGCATACGGCCCGTAAAAACACCCAATATAGACCGCATCGCCGCCGGCGGGGCATGGTTCTCCAACGCGTATACCCCAATAGCGGTGTGCGCCCCCGCGAGGCAGGCGCTCATATGCGGCAAACGGCCCGAGGTTTTCGGCGGGCTGTGGAATTTTCACATAACCCACCCGGTCCGCGAAGTGCCCAAAGACGGCTATATCTACCCGCGCCATCTCAAGGAAAACGGGTATAACACCGCTTTTTGCGGCAAGTGGGCCATATCCGCCTCGCTTCTGCCGGAATGCTACGGTTTTGACAAATATGCAGGCGAATCCGAAATTTACGCCGAAATGAACGAAAAATATCCCGGTATGGCGAATATACCGTATAAAAACGGGATTTTCGGCGAGCCGTGCCCGATCCCGCTCGAATGCTCGCACACCCATACCATAGCGAAAAAAACCAATGAAATCATAAACGAATTCGCAAAACGCGGCGAGCCCTGGTTTATCAATGTGGATTTCGTCGAGCCGCACCCGCCCTGCCGCCCCTCAAAACCTTTTGATACCATGTATAAGCCGGAGGACATAGAGATGTGGGGGGGTTTTGACGACGGCTTCGCCGGCAAGCCGTATATACACAAACAACAAGTGATCAACTGGGAGCTCGAGGACAGAAACTGGGAGCAGTGGTCCAAGACCGTCGCGCTCTATTACGGCTATGTGAGCCAATACGACGACGCAATCGGCCGAATCTTAAATAATCTCGAGGATACCGGCCAGCTCGAAAATACCGTTGTGGTGTACACATGCGACCACGGCGACTTGTGCGGCAGCCACAAGATGATCGACAAGCATTACGTGATGTATGAGGATCTGATCCATGTGCCCTTCGCCATTTTCTGCGACGGACTCATCAAACCGCAGGTTTTCGAGGGCTATACGCACAACTGCTTGGACTTCGCCCCGACTGTTCTGGACCTGTTGGAAATCGAAAAGCCCGAAGGGGTTTTCCACGGGGAAAGCCTCGTCCCGGCGCTCGTATATGGTCAGCCATGGGAGAGGGACTGCGCGGTTTCGAGTTACAACGGGCAGCAGTTCGGCCTGTATTCCTCGCGGGCCATAAAAACCGGCGATTACAAATACGTGTGGAACCTTTCGGACACCGACGAGTTTTATGATTTGAGCCTTGACCCCTACGAGCTCCAAAATTTGATACGCGACGCGGCGCACAGCGAAACGATTTCCCGCCTCAGGAAAAAACTGTACAATGAACTCGCGAAATGCGGGGACCCGATGCTGTCCTGGACCAAAGACCAGCTGCTCAAAGGCCGGAAATGGTAGAACAAGCCAAAATCCGGCAAAAAATCATATTGACATTTCTGCCGCGATGCGCTATAATGGACATATAACGAAAAAAAAGAGA
This sequence comes from Oscillospiraceae bacterium, assembly GCA_009785015.1. Next base: position 30,116 of record WQXD01000009.1, read on the forward strand.
GGTAAGGTCCTATTTTATGGAAGGCGAAAACATCTATTCAAAACTGACCAAGGATCAGCTGTCAAAAGAGCGGCAGAAACTATCGGCGGAGTACGAACAATTCAAGGCCAAAGGCCTGAAGCTGAACATGACCCGGGGCGTGCCGTGCAAGCAGCAGCTCGATCTGTCCAACGGCATGCTCAAGCTCGATTTGGAGCAAACCGGCTATACGGCAAAGGATATGGGCGATTTCAGAAATTACTGCAGCCCGGGCGGGCTCATGGGCACCTTTGAGGCGCGGGAGTTTTTCGGGGAACTGATGGGCGCGGATTCGGCGGCGGAGGTCATGGTGGGCGGAAATTCCTCGCTTTGCCTGATGCACGACACGATGACCCGTTCCTTCATATACGGCGCCTTTGCGCAAAGCCAGCCGTGGCATACGCTTGAAGGCGATAAAAAAGCCAAATTTTTGTGCCCCGTGCCCGGATATGACCGGCATTTTGCCATATGTGAAAATCTGGGAATCGAGATGATAAATGTCAAAATGACCCCCGGCGGCCCCGATATGGACGAAGTGGAAAAATGGGTGAATTCCGACGCTTCGGTCAAAGGCATATGGTGCGTGCCCAAATATTCGAATCCCGACGGCATAACGTATTCGGATGAAGTGGTAAAACGGCTGGCAAATCTCTCGCCTGCGGCCGCGGATTTTCGCATATACTGGGACAACGCGTACATCGTGCACGATCTGACCGAGTCCGGCGACGAGCTTTTGAATATATTCGCCGAGCTCAAGAAAAACAAAAAAGAGGACATGATATATATGTTCGCCTCGACCTCGAAAATCACCTTCTGCGGCGGCGGGGTGGCGGCAATCTGCGCCAGCGAAAAGAATATAAAATACCTGAGCTCGAAGGCGTTTGTGCAGATGATTTGTCCGGACAAAATAAACCAGATGCGCCATGTGCTGTTCTTAAAGGACAAAGAGGGCGTAAAGGCGCAGATGAAAAGGCACCAAAAGATCATAAAGCCCAAATTCGACGCGGTGATAGACGGGCTCGAAGAAGGGTTGGGCAACACCGGGCTTGCGCGCTGGACCAATCCGAACGGGGGGTACTTTATCAGCCTGTACGCGCCGGAAAACTGCGCGAAGCATACCGTCGCGCTCGCGGCGGAAGCGGGCCTTGAGCTGACCCCGGCGGGGGCGACCTATCCGTATAAAAAAGACCCGCACGATTCCAATATACGGATCTCGCCCACCCTTCCTCCAGCGGAGGATCTGAGCCGGGCGGCAAAACTGCTGTGCATATGCGTGAAGCTCGCCTATATCGAAAAACTGATCAATTGACAAAACTACAAAACTATAGAAAGGAATACAAAAAATGTTTACAGATACAAAACTGACGCACAGGCAGCGTTTTTTAAACGTCATGGAATACAAGAGCGTGGACCGGGTTCCGAATATAGAGGTGGGGGCCTGGGGGCAGACGGTCAAGCGCTGGGAAAGCGAAGGCTTGGATTTATCCAAGGTGCATTTCAACTGGTGGATCGGGGAGCCGAATTTTTCGATTGACCCCAGGGAATACATAAATATCGATTACCGCATGCGCCCCTATTTCGAGTATCAGCTGCTCGAAAAAACCGACAGGTATGAGATATTCCGCGACGCGCTGGGCGTGGTGCACAAGGCGCTGATTGAAGGGACAACTTTGGGCACGCGCATGTGCATGGATCAATACCTGTCTTTTCCCGTGGAAAAGCCGGAAGATTTCGAGGAGATGAAAAAACGCCACACAGCCTCGCCCGACAGATACCCGACCGACTGGCAGTCTTTGATTGACGGCTGGAAAAACTGCGAAGTGCCGCTGATTTTGGCGTATAACTGCCAGACGCTCGGCTATTACTGGCGCATGAGGGAATGGATGGGAACCGAAGGGCTCAGTTTCGCCTGGTATGATTACCCTTCTCTCTGCCATGAAATGTGCGAATTTATCACGGATTTTACCATTGAAGTCTCAAAGCCCGCGCTCTCGCACAAAATCGCGGTCGATTACGTCATGATAAACGAGGACCTCTCGATGAAAACCGGCCCTCTGCTTTCCCCTGAGACATACAAGAAGTTTATCGCCCCCGAAATGCGCAGGCTCGTGGATTTCTTCAAGGCAA
>WQXD01000010.1 GCA_009785015.1 Oscillospiraceae bacterium
TTGTCCGCTATCAGCGCATAGCCGTTTTCCGTTCTCGCTTCCGTCAAAACCGATGTATTGTTGTTTTCGTCCGTTGTTTCGATTGCGATTTTGAAATTTGTCAGATTTTCCCTTGCGGATGCGTATTTCTCCCAGTCTTCCGCCATGTTTCCCAATTCCGAAACCAAACCCTCCAGCCCCGAAGCCAATTTGTCAAAGTCAAGCCCGGGAAACCCGCCGCATCCCGGAATCAAAACCATCGCCAGCGCGAGAAAAGCCGCGGTCAACGCCGTCAGAATTTTTTTGTTTTTCATATATAATTCTCCCTTATTTAATTTAAATTTCCACCACTTCAAGATTCAAAAGCTCCCCGAAAAAGCGGATCTGTTCCGGCGAGGCGCCGTATACGAGTATGCTGTGGTGCGTGGCCCCCGCCCTGCCAAGCGATTCCAAAAATTCGGCCACCGGCCTTTTGGGTCTCATCCAGCCGCGCACCGTCCCCTTAAAACGGCTTTCGCCTTCGTTTTCCTCCTCCATCAAAACAGGGGAAACGAGCAGTTTAAAATCGGTTTTTCCCCTGAAAACGTTCACAAATACCCCCTGCCCGCTTTTAAAACACGCCGAACACGCGACGGGATTTTTGGCGCCCGGGCCCCCGTAAGTAAATTCTTTCTCAAATATTTCCGGGGCTTTCGCCGCCAGGCGCAGGTTCATTTCGCCCATGTGGCTCAGAAACAAAGTGTTCCCCCGCCAGTCCGGGCAAAAAATTTCGACAAAGGAAGTGTCGGGGAATCCATGGAGCAGCGCTCCGGTAAACGCCGCAGTCAAAACGTCGCCTTCGCCCGCGTAACCCGTTTTTTTTGCCATCGCCTTGCAGGCCTCGATAAACGGCATGTGAAAAAGCCCGGTGTTCCCCCCTATTTCCATGAAATTCACGGAATAAGCCGAAAGGGTTTCCGCTTCGGCCCATTTGCGCACGGCAAGGCTGTCCCGGAGGGTTTCGGTTTGCGTTTCGCTTGAAAAATTTCCAAAGCGCGCAAAGGCGGCGTCATCCGCTTCTTTTTCCGCTTTGATTTCATTTTCCGAAACGGATTTTTTAAAATTTTCAATGATTTGCGGGCTTGACCTTATAATCTCCACGCCGAACCTCTTTTGCATTTCTTCGTCTGTAACCGCGAAATCCCCCATCCCAAAAAACGCCCCGCCGATCGACCCCGTGCGCGAGCCGCAAAGCGATTTCGCGCAGGCTGCAGCTTTCACGAACCCCGCCGCGCGCGAAATGACCTCAAAGTTCTCCAAATGACCGGCCGCTATGGCGAATCGCTTGCCGTTTTTGACGAGCAGGCTGCACATATCCATGACTCCGTGGATCCCGTGGCAATAGGAAATGGCGTCCGGGTCCTGCGAAGGGGAAAAATCGAAAGTGTCTGTCGCGTCCAAGACCACAATAGGCAGTTTCGTGCCAGAGAGCACAGAAGCGGATTCCAAAGAGGGAGAATAAGCCATATGTAAAGTCACGACACATTTCGCGCCGTTTTCTTCAAAGGAAGCGACGGCGGCTTTAAATTCCGGCTCGATTCTGCAAAAAGGCGATCGCAGCACCTCAAACCCGCAGTTTTCCAATTTTTTCGCCGCCGTTTCGTAAAATTTTTCAAGGCGCGCGCGGAGCTGCGGGACTTTTTCGTCGTACAGCGCTATATACAGCGGCAGCAGCCCTATTTTTATCATGTTTTTTCCTCCCAAGATATATCGTGTTTAAGAATATTTTATCACATAACAAAAGATTTGTCAATAAAATCCGAGGTTTCGATTTTTATTTTTCGCCGCTCTTGACATCGCAAAAAATATCGATTATAATATGAGTATAATAATGAGGTAAAACAAAAAATAAATTCTTTCGGGGAGGATTTTTTATGGGCAAAATTAAAGTAGGGGTATTCGGGGCGGCAAGGGGCCAAACGATGATAAACGTACTGGCAAATCACCCGGACGCCGAATTGGTGGCGGTGTGCGACAAATACCGCCCGCTTTTGGACAACGTGCAAAAGCTCGCAGACGACAGAGGACTTAAGGTGAACACATATGAAAATTTCGAGAATTTTTACAACCATGACATGGACGCGGTGGTTCTCGCCAACTACGCGAACGAACACGCGCCGTTCGGAGTCCGCCTTTTGAAATCCGGCCGGCATGTCATGAGCGAGGTTTTGCCCTGCGAAACCATGGCCCAGGCCGTGGAATTGATCGAAGCGGTCGAGGAGAGCGGGAAAATCTACGCCTACGCCGAAAATTACTGCTACATGAGCGGGCCTTTTGAGATGCGGCGGCGTTACGAAAACGGCGAGATCGGGGAAGTGCAGTACGCGGAAGGCGAATATATCCACGACTGTTCGTCCATATGGCCCCAGATCACCTACGGCGAAAAAAACCACTGGCGAAACCGCATGTGGTCCACTTTTTACTGCACGCACAGCCTTGGGCCCATACTCACCGTGACGGGGCGCAGGCCCGTGCAGGTGGTGGGTTTTGAGACAAACACAAACACAAAACGCGGGGATAAAGCCATGAGCCGCGTGATGAGCGCGGGCGGGATCGAAATGGTCACCCTCGACAACGGGGCAATCGCCAAAAGCGTTCACGGGGGCCTCAAACGCGAACCGGGAAGTATAAACTACGAAATTTACGGCACAAACGGCATGATGGAAACTCACCGCTGGGACGGCGGGACCATGGCGGTCTATATCGAGGGCGAAAAACTCTGCCGCGGCGAGCTTGCGCACTACAAACCCGAGCCCTTCATAACCTCCGAGCTGGCGCAGAAAACCTCGGGGCACGGCGGAAGCGATTTTTACACCACCCACTTTTTCATAGAGAAGATTTTGGGCAATCCCGAAGGGCAGAAATACAGCATCGACGTCTATGGGGCGGTCGATATGGGAATCTGCGGGATTTTGGCCTACCGTTCAATCCTTTCGGGCAATGCCCCCATCAGAGTCCCCGACCTGCGCGACAAAAAGCAGCGCGACGAATACAGAAACGACTGCGCCTGCACAAATCCCGCAGTGGCCAAAGACAAACTTCTCCCGGTCAGCCCGCATTTCGACATTGAAAGCATTCCCGATTCGGAATATGAACAATGCCGCAGCTCCTGGCTTGACGGTAAAAACGCCGAATAGGGGGAAAATATGGCCATACTGAAAAAAATTGCCGCATTCGGTCTGATTTTTGTTTTGAGTATTGCAATTCTTGTTTCATGCGGCGAAGACAACACCGGCCGCGGTGAAGCCACAGCGAACCAAAACCCCGGCAAGAGCGCAGACACCGAAGAAGCCGCGGCAGAAGACCCTTTTGCGAAATACAGCGACAGCCTCGGCGAATACGATTTTGACGGCGAGGAATTCAAAATTCAGATATTTCCCAATGAAAACGTCCGCAACAGCATAGATACCCCGGAGGAAAACGGCGAAGTTTTCAACGATGCCATGTACAAACGCAACCGTTCCGTCGAAGAAAGGTTCAATGTCGTGATAAAAGAAGTGGTCACGGACGATTTCGCGAATGCGAAAACCAAAAAAGTGGTGCTCGCGGGGGATTCCGGCGTTTTCGATATGTTCGACTCGCGCTGCCCCGACGCGCTGAACAACTGGCAGGAAGGCTGGGTCCAATCATATGAGAACATACCGATTATCGACCTTGCAAAACCCTACTGGAACAACAGCGCCAATAAAACGCTGACTTTGGGCGGCAGCCAGTACGTGGCCTTGGGCAATTTCAATTTTGCCTCGTATGAAATATCGCATGCTTTGCTTTTCAATAAAAATATGATTCAGGATTTCGCGCTCGAAAATCCGTATACTCTCGTAAATGGGGGCAATTGGACTTTCGACAAAATGGAAGAAATGATGAAGCAGGTCATAAGCGACATAAACGGCGACGGAACCATGGACCAAAACGACCGGTACGGCTATCTGACCCATCCAAAACAGGTTCTGCCGAATTTTTGGATCGCGGCGGGCGCCTTCTCGGTGGGAAAAGACGAAAACGACATGCCCTATCTGGCCATGGGAAGCGAGAAATTTATAAACGCCTTCGACAAAACATTTGATATGCTGTGGGAGACCGGGGCGTATTATCTCGGAAAAGGCGGACCCGACATACCGCAGTACGCCATCGATATGTTCTCAAACAACCAGTCGCTTTTCATGGATACAACCCTGTTTGTCATAGAAAAAATAAGGAGCATGGAGGTCGACTTCGGAATAATACCATACCCGAAATATGACGCCTCGCAACAAAATTATGTGTCAAGGGTCGAATACTACATGGCGATGCAGGTGCCCGTGACAAACTCCGATCTCACGCGCGCGGGGGTCATGCTCGAAGCGCTCAACAGCCTCTCGGCGAAAACCATCATCCCCGCATATTATGAGATAGCCTTGAAATCAAAATACGCCCGCGATGACGATTCCGCGGAGATGCTCGACCTGATTTTTAATACGCTCGTCGTGGATATCGGCGACACGACGCTGTGCGACAAGATACGCGACGCGTTTATGGCGTCGATGTTCGAAAAAAACGACCGCAACCTCGCCTCGAAAATCGAAAGCACGGAAACAATAATCCAAAAATTCATCGAAAAAATCCCAAATTGATCATCGGCTTTGAAATTCAAGACAAATATTCGCCTTTTTTGTCTTCGTCATATTTTTTTCGCCTTTCGCCGATATATTCCGGTACCGGAACATCCCACCAGCCCGTGGCGCTGCCGCCGGAATGCGGATATTCGCGGTTTACTGTAACCTCGATAAACTGCGGAGTTTTTGCCGAAACCGCTTTTTTGACCGCCGGTCCTATCTCCTCCGGCGCCGAAATTTTTTGGGCCTCGACGCCGAAATTTTCGGCGATTTTCGCAAAATCGGGCGAATAAAGTTTTTTGTCGGGTGTCGTAAAATCGTTTCCGTACGCGTATTTTTCGCCGAGGACGTCCGTCTGCAAATCCTTTATCGCCAGCCATCCCATATTGTTCGCCATTATCGTCACGACCGGGATGTCATATTGCACCGCGGTGGACAGTTCCTGCATGCTCATCATAAAATCGCCGTCTCCGCATAAAGAAACCACCGTCTGCCCGGGCCGGGCGAGCGATACGCCCATCGCCGCCGGAAAGGCGTAGCCCATCGTCGAAAATCCACCAGTCGTGACAAAACACCCCGGTTTGTCAAAAATATATTCTTGCAAAAGCTGCGCCTGCGTATTGCCCGACGAGGCCGCAATCACGGCGTCGGAAGGCAGCGCGTTCCGCATTTCGTAGAGCAGGCGTGAAATCGTGACGCCCTCGCGGGGGGCTAAGGCGTTGTTTTTCACCTTATTCAGCCAGTCCGCCTTGACCGACGAAAATTCGGCAAAATACGCGCTTTTTTCATATTCGCCGTCCAAGCCGCCGAGGCGTTCTGCGAGTTGATTTGCGAAGGCGGCCAGATCAGCCACGATTCCCAGCGTCGCGGGATAATTTTTTCCGATTTCGCCCGCGTCGATGTCCACATGGATCAGTTTTGTATCGGGAAATCTGTAAGTTGCGCCGTACTTATACGACGAAGTGGTTTCGTCCGCGAAACGGCACCCGAGCGCGATCACAAGGTCGGCGTTTTTTGCGATGTAGTTTCCCAATTCGGTGCCTTTTGATCCGCCGTGGAAAGCGTACAGCGGGTGATTTTCGGGGAAGGCGCTTTTGGCGGCCATGGTGGTGATTACCGGAGCGCCGACAGTTTCCGCGAATTTGACCAAAAGCTCCGGGCAGCGCGCGTAATACGCCCCGCCTCCAAGCAAAATGACGGGGCGCGCCGCTTCGCCAATCAACTGCGCCGCCAGATCCACCTGCCCGAAATCCGCCGCCGGCCCGGCCGGAACCGGGCGGACCGCGGGCCAGTCCGGCGCTTCAATCGCCTCGCACTGCACATCCATAGGCACGGTCAAAACGACCGGGCCTCTGCGGCCGCCGAGCATCGCGCCAAATGAACGCTTCATGACGCGGGGCAGCTGCGATATATTTTCGACCCTCCAGCACCGCTTCGAAACGGGGCGCATACAGGAGATCAGATCCGAATCGGTCTGCCGATCAAATTCCTGCAGGATGCCGGTACCCCTCATATGAGTGTGCGCATCCCCCGTTATAACCATCACCGGAACGGAATCCACATACGCGGTGGCGGTGCCCAAAATGGTATTCACCGCCCCCGCCCCGATGGACGCCAGAACCGCGAGCGGTCTGCCCGAGGCCCGATAAAAACCGTCGGCCATGTATACGCCGCACATCTCCTGTTTTACCTGGATATATTTGATAAGGCCCTTTTTTTCCCTGTCCCGCAGCGCGTCGAAAATACCCAGGCAGCCGTGCCCCGGGATCCCGAATATATATTCCACACCCTGTTCGATCAAAGCGTCGATTATTATTTCCCCTCCCGTTTTTCTCATATGTCACTGTCCTCCATCAAAACGGCGATTATCTTTCGCGACAAACCCGCAGCCTCCTCAAAACGCCCGCCCAAAACGCTGTTTAAATACGCAAACGATTCAAATTCCACGCTCATGGCGCCCTCGTATCCGATTTTTTTCATTTCCGAAAAGAACGCTTTCCAGTCCACGACGCCTTCGCCCAGAATCGGGAACAGGAATTTGCCCATTTCCGGAATTCCGGCGGCGTCTTTTAAGTGCGCGTGAAAAATTTTTTCCTTTCCCCAGCCGGAAATCAAAAATTCCATATCGGTGTTTCCGTAAAGCGCGTCGTGGGAAGGGTCAAAATTCACGCCGAGCCGGGGTGAGTCATAATGCCGGTTGAGGTGCATATTTGTGTAAAAATCATGGCAGAGCATACCGAACACGTTTTCCACCGCGATGTTGACATTGTTTTTTTCGGCCGCCGGCAAAATACAGTCAAAAGCCTCAAAAACCATGCTCCACGCCTTTTTTTGCGTGATATGTGTGCCTACGACCACCGGATTTTGAACCCAGGGCGCCGGGCCCGTGAACACGTTGATTGTCTGTATGCCCATTTCCGCGGCTTTGAGCATATTTTCTTTTACATACTCTATATTCGCCGCGCGGGCGCCGTCGTCGGTCATGACAAAATCGCGCTGCAATACCGCTTCCGAGATCACAAGGCCGTTTTGTTCGGCTGCGCGCCTCAGCCTTTTGCGGTCTTCTTCGGTTTTGCCGCCGCAAAACAGCGGGGGCTGCACCTCAATGGCCTCATAGCCCGCGTTTTTTATATATCCGCATAATTTTTCCGGTTCCCAGCCGAGCATGTTCCCATTTGGCATAAATCCGATTTTAAACATTGAATTTCTCTCCTTTATTTACAATTTACAATTTACAAGTTTTCAGCCGATATAGGCTTCTATGATTTTTTGAAGGCTTTTGTTTGCCCTGTCCTCTGCTTTTTCATACGCCGAAACGAAATTTGACGATTTTTTGGTCATCAGGTCGCGCATTATGAGCCCCACGTTGTTGAGGGCGTAATTATATACATAGGCGAAATCCGTCATGGCGTTTGTGCGTATTATGTCGAGGCACTGCATCGCTTTGTCGTCGCTGTCGCGCATATATTTGTTCTTTAGCGCCACGTCGAAAAACGCCGGGGTCATGTCCATATAGCCCCGAAAGGCCATTTCCTCCAGCACCGCGCCCGCAAGCTCATCCTTTTCGCAGGTCAGCGGAATACACATGAGCGGCGCCACGTCGTGGACGAGCGCGAGATATGAAGGCTCGTTTTCGTCAAATTTCGGAAAGGGAATAATGCCGAAATCCGTTTCCATATTCCGCAGCCGTTCGCCGCTCACCAACACGTCCGCCCGAAACAGCACTTTGTTTGCGGCGAATTTGTCGTTCATATACCGGTCAAATTCCGGAATGGCCGATACATTTATCAAAAACATACCCGGCCCGTTGTAAAAAATGTCATAGAGCTTTTCCACATAACGCACCGTTTTTTCGTTGTTGAACACAAAATACGGGAGCCCGTTCTCATCGCGCGCGGTGGCTCTTATCCCGGAGGAATAAGTGAAAAGATCGGTGGTGCTGTATGTGTGGCCTATCATGCCGTACTGGTCTTGTTCACTGGGCGCGCCGTCGCCGTCCAAATCCCTGTAAACCGCCTTGACCATAGTGTTGAGCTCGTCCAGCGTCCATTTGCCATCCAGCACCAATTGGTAAAAATCGTCGGGCTGGCCGAAATTATCCGTGTACAGTTTTTTATTGAAATAGATGGCGCTCAGCCTGACCAACCACGAGAGCGATATGTCGCCGGTCACATACATGAGCACATCTTTGCCGATGGTGAGGTCGTTTATATACTGCGTGGCCCACCATTTGTTGGTTATATCCAAATACGGCAGATTTATGAGATTTTTGTATACCCCTTTGGTGGCGAGCTGCACGCACATATATTGGTTGCCTATGACTATCTCATAATCGTCCATACCCGCCGCGACCGCCTTTGAGATGAGGTCATTGGGGTAATTGCCCGCGGCGCCCGGGGGAGTGTTGGTAAACTCAAACATCACGCCGAATTTATCCATTACGTCCATATTCCGCTTGTATATGGAATCATTTACCACATCGCCGGCGTCTTTTTCTTTTACGTTCATCCTGTCTATGTCTATGCCCTCTTCGGGATAATAGCTGTAAAAACGCACCGTCTGCCCGTCAAACTTCAAATCGTCCGGCACGGGGCTTTTTTGTTTTTCCGCGGAAGTTTCACCGGTTGCCGCGCCCTCTTCGATATCCGGCGGGGTTTGTTTGTTTTCGTCCGCATCTTTCGAACATGAGGCAAAAACAGCCGCCAGTATCAAAAACAGGAGAAGTATCTTCGATTTTTTCATAAATAATTTTTTATCCCTCGCTTTTCGTTTAACCCGTACTTATCTGATTAATAATATAGCACAACCGGATGATAATGTCAAGAGTATTTTGCCCAGAGTTGCAGTGTCAGGGCAATATTCCGTCGGCCAAACCTTTTTCGTAAGCCTCTGCCGATATTGTCCCGCAGGCGCCGTTCCACTCGCAGCCCGTATTCGTTTCGTAGCTGCAAATGGCGGTCACATGGGGAATTCTTTCATATATGCGTTTGTATAATTCACGGGCAGTCAGCGTATCGCCCGGACTTAATCCCAGGGCGACAAACGTGTCCAAGTCTTTTTTGCGGTCGCGCAAGTGGCACCCCGAAACACAGAGACCGCGTTGGGGCATATAATTATCGCAGGGCGGGCATATGCAGCATTCCCCGGGGCCTTCCGCCAACGTGACCAAAATATCGGGATTTTCCCGGAATTTGACCCATGCTTCGTACAAATTGTCCATCGGCAAAGGACCATTGCCCCCTCCGCCGGCAAAACAGACTATGCAAAGCAAATGATGTATGCGTATCACAATGCGGCCGGCTTTTGCAATAGCCCGGCAGGACAGAATTTTCCCCGACGCCATTTCTTCGGGGTTCTGCGCGCAGCGCAATGGTTTGCTGCCTTTTGCGTAATATTCCCCGTCAGCCAATTCGCACTCGGCCCATTTGCCGTACGGATTATCCGGATACCGGCAAATGTTGTCCAGACTTGTGATTTTTTGAGCTATTCTGTTAAACAAATCCCTTGCCGATCTCGTGTCTGTGAAGCACAGTCCGAGACGCTGCAGCACATCCAGGTCCTTGCGGCGTTCGGCGGGGGTCTGAGTGTCAAAACGTTTTGTCCGCGCGCCCATTTCGTCAAATGCGCCGACCAGCGTGAGGTGCGCTTCCGGAGTTTCATCGATTTTCCGCCAAAGTTCGGGAATATGATCCTTTGCCATACATTCGGCTTTCCCGCCGCCCCTCAGGCAGTTCATACACAAAAGCCATCGCGGTTCGATTTCGATTCGGTTGACCCCGAAATCAGACGCTTCCTTTTCTTTTTCTCCGTTCATATCAAAATTCTCCTGAGAAATTCAAATAAATTTATTTCAGCATTTCTTCGAAGGTCTTTTCCATTGCCGTTTTTATATTGGCTTCGTGTTTTTCGTATTGCGATGCGAACACATTGCTTCTCTGGTCCGCGGAAGTGTATATCAACTGCTTGAAAAGTCCGCCCCAATCATAAATTACCCCTATGTCATATGTACGCGTATCGAGCAATAAATCAAAAATCACCGCGGATTCTTCGTCCCTTATCAGTTTGTTTGTCACCGTAACGTCGATGACTGTCGGTCTCACGTATTTTTGCGAATAATAACCAAGCGCCTCGATAACCGCGCCTGTCCTCGCTATATCCGAACAGGTCGACGGTATATATATCAGTGTTTCGTAATATCTGCTTGTCGTCGTATAATATTCGTCCTGTTCGGAGAGCTTGGGGTACGGCAATATCGCGAAATCGTTATCCATATTGCGCAGTTCGAATGCGCTCATCAGCGGGTCTAACAGGAACAGCAGCTCGTTTGCGCGGAATTTAGGATATATTAAATCGATAAAAGGCTGAGAATATTTCCCTTCGTAATCGTCTTCATATATTCCGATTTCCTTGTTCAAAAACGATTCAAGCGCGTAATCAATGACTTTTGACGTGTTCGCCGTATTGATAGCCAAATAGGGAATGTCGGCGGCGTCTTTTTTTGTCACGCGTTCGCCGGAACTTCGTATCATATATCTCATCGTCGCGTGTTCGCCGCAGATTCCGAACAGATCAGCTGCCCCGGTCATAGTTCCGTCGCCGTCAAGGTCACGCGCAACCTCACGGCTCATTTCAATGATTTTGTCCCATGTCCATTTGCCCATACGCACAAGCTCATATGTATTTTCGAGCCCATATGCCCTCGCCAGTTCTTTATTCTGGAATACGACATTCATACTAAACGCGCTGAACACGCTGATGTCGCCCGTGAACATATGGAGTTGGTTTGCGATAGACAGTTCCGAAACTGATTTCTGGTTCCACCAACTTTTGGATATATCCAAGTTGGGAATATCAAACAGGTCGTATGTATAATTGTTGCTGGCGAGTATGGGCAGCATAGACGAACCTATCATCAACGCGGCGTCGTAGTTATCATCGCCCGCCAGAATGGACTTCCGCGCCGAATTCTCCAAGTTGTCGCGGCCGCCGCCCGGGAATACCGGTACAATCTCGATATTGTACAGCGCTTCAACCAACCTGTTGCGTCTGATCACCGCATCGTTGATAGGTTCGCCCGTTTCTTCTTCCGGCGCAATCTCGTTTATCGTTCCTATTATGTTTTGTTCCCATATAACGGAATTTGGACCGGGACCGAATATGCGGAATTGATAACCGCCGTAATTTGCATCCTCCAACGGTTGAAATTCCGGTCCGGCGGGCGTTTCATCGACGGTATCATTTGAATTATCCGAATTATTTGATGTCGGTGCAATATCCGCATCGGTTTTACAGGAAAAAAGAAATGTCAGTAAAACAAACCCGAGCGCCGCGAACATGATTTTTTTCATAAAAACTCCTTTTTGCTTGACATTTGCTGCTTGAAATGGTATAATAACCCTGCGAGAAAACCGTTAACGGAGTTATGCTCCCAAAGGCACTCGCTTCCATTTATACTGCTATTATATCACATATTTTTTCATTGTCAAGATTTTTTTGATACTTCCTCAAAATATAAATCCGAATTGAAATATATGCAACACAAGCGAACAGAGTATAAAAATACCCATAGGCGAACCCGTTAAGAGTTCGCCTATGGGATATTTGGCACCCCCAACAGGACTCGAACCTGTAACTGCCCCTTAGGAGGGGGCCGTAATATCCCTTTTACTATGGAGGCGCGCACCGCGTATATATATATATTATAAAATATATTTTTCAATTTGTCAACAAAAAAATCAATAAAAATTGTTGTATTTTTTTTATTTTCCTGTATAATTATATTAAAAGGCGCAAATTAAAAAAATAAATCAAAAACGGGGGAAATTTCTCATGGGTAAAATACGCGTGGCAGTTATCGGAAACGGCATAATAGGAGAGGAACATATCAGAAGTTACAAGGATATACCCGACTGTGAAATCACGGCTATCTGCGACATAAACGAAGCGCGCCTGAACTACATAGGCGACAAGTACGGCATAAACAGAAGATTTACGCATATCGGCAAAATGCTTTCGGCAGATGATATAGATGCAGCGGATATATGCCTGCATAACAACCTGCACGCCCCGGTCACAAACGCGGTGCTCAATTCCGGCAGGCACGCCTATTGCGAAAAACCCATGGCGGGCGCCTACGCTGATGCTCTGTCGATGTACGAGACCGCTCAAAAAAACGGCAAAAAACTGCATATACAGCTCGCTTTGCTCTACGACGATTCCGCGAAAGCCGCGAAAATACTGATAGACAAGGGCTATCTCGGGAAAATTTACCATGTGCGCTCATGCGGTTTCAGAAGAAGGGGCAGGCCTTTTGTAGACGGATACGCCACAAAGGAATTTGTCAACAGCCATACCGCGAGGGGCGGGGCGCTGTTTGATATGGGCGTCTACAGGATGTCGCAGCTGTTGTATCTCTGCGGCCTCCCGAAACTCGAGAGAGTGGTCGGAAAAATATATCAGGAAGTCGAAGTCGACGAAAAGAGAAAAACCGAGAGCGGTTTTGACGTAGAGGAACTCGGAACGGGATACGCCGTATACTCCGGCAACCTCTCGCTCGACGTGGTCGAATCCTGGGCGATACACATGGGCTCCCTCGGGCGCTCGATGATTGCGGGAAATGCGGGAGGTTTGATGTTCGACCCGCTGAGCTACCACACCATAAAGGAAGATATGCAAATCGACCAGACCATCGACCTCGGGGCTATGAATTACAGAAACCACACGGTGCACCCCGAAAATTCCCTGAGCGATTCATCTCAAAAACACTGGATCAACGCGCTGCTCGGCCGCTGCGAGCTTTTGCCCACCGCCAAAATCGCGCTTGAGACCTCGCTCTTGCAGGAAGGCATCTTCCTGTCGAGCAGCCTCGGACGGGAACTCACCGCAGATGAAGTGAGATCCCTCACGAAATCGACCGCGATCGAAGTGCCCAACATCGAGCTGTAAGGTGGAAAAGACGCGGATGAACTCATCGTTTTCACGCAACAGGCTGTATGTGATTTTTGTCTGCACCGTATTCATTTTTTTGTTTATATGGTGCCCCGTAAACTATATTTTCGACAAAACCGGATTTTTTAAAACGGCGGATATAAAAAACTACAAAGACCCCGAAAAAGTATATGAAAGCGGCCCCTTGGCCCCTCTTCTCAACAAAATCGAAGAGGGCAAGGCGGCCCTTGGGGATTTGTACTCAAATTATCTGCCCATGTACGGCCGGATCGTCACTTTTTTGAAGGTCGCGGATTCCGACATATCTTTTTCGTTTGTGAATTTTTTGTCAAATTTCTCCGAAAAAAAACCGGCTGATCCTCCCAAAACCTCCCAACCCGCCGAAATTCCCGAAAACGGCGAAAACCCCGAAGCCGTGCAATCCATAATCGACCGGCTCGAATTTTCCACTATGATGCTCCAAAACGACGGTTTGCATAAATATTACGTCATATATCCTTCCGGGGACGATTCGGCCGAAAGTTTCATAGACACGATTTTGTCGCCCCCGGAAGAAGCGCTTCGGGCAAATATGGAAATCCAGATCGCCCAGGTCAACAGAATATCGGCCGCAGCCTCCGATATGGGCGTCGATTTCTATTTTTACGCGGGCAAGAGAATGCAGGACGCCGAATATGTGACCAAGATAATTCCAAACGAGATAAGCACCGCCCCGTATTTTGACGAATTTATGGAACGCATCGAAAAAACCAAGGGAAAAGACGCGCTCGACGTCGACACCTACGAAAAAAGGATGGAGAACATATTCAGGACGGATCACCACTGGTCCGCTCTGGGCGCCTACAGCGGATACTGCGATATTATAGGCATGATAAACAAAAATTCACCGGAAATAGGGGAACCCATTTCCTTAAAGGGACTCATCGCGTATCCGGAGGTAAAAATGAGGGGCTCCGCCGCGCTCATATCCTCTTTTCAGCGCATCGAGGAGACATTTTCCGTGATGGATATCGAGCTGCCCGAAAAAGATTCGCGCTATAAGGTGACCGACAACGCCGAAAAATACGAAAGCGGCAAATTTGACAAAAACAGGTTCGCCGACCATTACGCGCTGTATTACAACCGCCCCTCGAGGTACAGATACCCTTCAAACAACACGGGGCGGAACCTTCTGATAATCGGGGATTCATATACGTGGTGGTCGGACTGGCTGATCGCGGCCAATTTCGACGAAACGTTTGTGTATTACCCCTGGGACAGAAAAAAACTGGATTTATACGACTATATTTACAAAAACCGGATAACGGATGTTTTGATGATGTTGTTTTCCGACAGGGTGGTATTCAACCTGTACAACGACTGCCCGCTCGAAAATATAATAACGGATTAAAAATCGGAGTAAAACTTTAGAAATGGGAACGCCGCATTTGACGCTTTTGATAAAGCCCGCATCGAGTCTGTGCAACTTAAAGTGCCGCTACTGTTTTTATCACAGCCTGGCCGAAAACAGAAACCTCGGGTCCTACGGCATAATGAAACCCGAAACCGCGAAAACCCTGATCGAAAAAGCGGCGGACGCCGCAACCAAAAGCATATCCTTCGCTTTTCAGGGGGGAGAGCCTTCGCTTGCGGGAGCGGAATATTTTGAATATTTTGTAAATTGCGCGAATGAAACGATATCGAAAAGCCAAAAAAAGCTCCGGGTCAGTTATTCCATCCAGACAAACGGGATAAATATAACGGAACATTTCGCGAGATTTTTAAAAGCCAACAATTTTCTGGTGGGGCTGTCCTTGGACGGCCCAAAAGAAATCAACGATTTTTTGAGGGTGGACCCCGGCGGCAGGGGTACATACGCGAAAATAACAAAAACCGCGGAATTGTTCGACAGGCTGAAAGTGGATTACAATATCCTGACAGTCGTAACCGCGCAGGTCGCGAAACATATAGAAAAAATATACAATCACTTCAAGAGCCGCGGCTATTTTTATCTGCAGTTCATCCCCTGCCTCGAGCCGCTCGGAGTATCGTTTTTTGACGAAGTCTACTCGCTCACTCCGGAACTTTACGAAAAATTTTTGATTACGAGCTTCGGGCTCTGGTATGGCGATTTCATAAAAGGCAGCTATACAAGCATACGTTTTTTCGACAATTTGGTCAGGATCGCGGCGGGGGAAGAAGCCGAACAATGCGGCACTCAGGGCTTTTGCGCGGGGCAGTTCGTAATCGAAGCCGACGGCTCGGTTTTCCCGTGCGATTTTTACTGCGTGGACAATTGGAAAACGGGAAATATTTCGGATATGAGCTTCGAGGAACTGTATAATTCCCCAACCGCGCGCAAATTTTCGGAGACATCCCTGTACAAAAAACACTCGGATGCCGAACGCGAAAAATGCGAATCGTGCGAAGTCTATTACCTCTGCAGGGGCGGCTGCAGGAGAGACAGGGACAACCAGACGGACGGCGCGGCGAAAAACAACGTATACTGCGGGGCTCTGTTTAATTTTTACCGCTTCGCCGAACCGTACCTGAAGGATATTATTAAGCGCATTTAAATATTTTGTTAAATATCGGCTCATGGTTGACAACTGCGGTAAATTTGTAGTATAATGGCTGTTGTAAGGCTGTGTTTCCTTGACAACCACAGCAAAATCAAAACAAGGGGGTAAAAAAGAATATGGCAATTGCAAAAACGGGGGTGACAGCCGCCCTGTATGTCGCTTTGTGTTACGTGTTCGCGCCTTTTAGTTACGGTCCCGTTCAGTTCCGCCTGGCGGAGGTGTTGGTTATGCTTCCCTTTTATGACAAAAAATACTCGGTCCCGCTCATTTTGGGGACATTTACCGCAAATATTTTCATGTACGGGCTGCCCGATATGATATTCGGCTCTTTGGCGACCGCTTTGGTGTGTCTGGTTATCATATCCGCGAAAAACAAAATGGTCATAGCCCCGGCCGCGGCGCTGATCAACGGGATTGTGATCGGAGCGATGCTGTATTTCATATTTGACGAGCCCGGCTCGTTTTGGTTTATAGCGGCGACGGTGGCGGCAGGCGAGTTTGCCGTGGTTTTGGCGGGCGTTTTGATTTTTTCCGGTTTGGAGAAAAGCAACCGGAAATTCATCGGATTTTTAAAATATTAAACAAAAATTATTTAAGGAGCAGGAGTAACAAGATGAACACTATAGAGTTTCCGGGCTTCGGGCTTGGACCCTTTGAGATAAATTCGGTCGCGATAAAAAATTTTTTCTGGAGCGGCAGGGATATAGCGTGGTACGGCATATTTGTGACTTTCGGGATTTTGTGCGGTATTTTTTACGCGTTCTGGCGGGGGCAGAAAAATAACGGCATAAAAGTGGACGATATGATTGACGTCGCAATTTTTTCGATACCCGCCGCGATTATAGGGGCGAGGCTGTATTATGTGCTGTTCAATTTAAAGGCCTTCCCCACCCTGTTTTCGGTGTTCGAAATCTGGAACGGCGGGCTGGCGGTCTACGGCGGGATAATAGCGGGACTTTTCACGGCGCTTTTGGTGTGCAGATTCAAAAAGATTTCCGTTTTCAAGGTTTTCGACTCCGCCGCTCCCGCGATCATGCTGGGCCAGATCATCGGCAGATGGGGCAATTTCACAAATGCCGAAGTGCTCGGAATAAAAACGGAGCTGCCCTGGGGGATGTCGATAAACGGGGCATCCGCGGTGCATCCGATTTTTTTGTACGAATCTCTATGGAACCTTTTGGGCTTTGCAATCATAAATTTGATCTACAAAAAGAAAAAATTTGACGGGCAGATATTTTTGATGTATATGATCTGGTACGGTTTCGGCAGGATGCTTTTAGAGAGCATCAGAGAGGAAAAAGACACGCTCTTTTTTGGGGTTTTCCGGATATCGCAGGTTGTGGGGTTCTTGTGTTTTGTACTCGGAGCGGCGGCCGTCGTCGTAATGGCGGCGAGATACAAAAACCAAAAACTTGAAAAGGCGGAATACGAAGGCGTGTATTCGGAGCTGAAAGCAAAAATCGCAGATGACGAAACCGACGAAACCGATGAAAAAAACGAAAAAAACGAAAACGAAGACGCAAAGTCTTAGATTTATAAAATCAAACAATTTACGGAGGGTTAACTTATGGCGCGAATTTTAAAATTCAGGGCACCGGCCTTGTTTTTGGCACTGTTTATGATTGTTTCTTTTATGGCCTGCGCTAAAAACGAAGAAAACAACAATACTCCCACAGAAAACAATCCCGACGCCCAAAACGCGGCGGACGCCGCCGATCAGGGCGACGCCGCTGAGGTAAAGCTGTTCCCGGACCTCGACGAGAATGCGGACTTCGGCGGGCATGTTTTCAATATCCTGACCCGAACGTCGACCTCGGGGGACTGGCTCGACTGGATCCCCAGGGATGTGGTATACAAGGAGGAGCAATCCGGGGACACCATAAATGACGCGGTTTTCAAGAGAAACACATATATCGAGGAAAAATATAATTTCAAGATCGAGCAGCTGTTTACCGAGAATTTCGGCGGCGATATAAAAAAATCCATCAATGCGGGCGACGAACTCTACGATATGATAGAGTCCCCCATGCGCGAAGCTTCGGGTTTTGCGCAAAACGGATATTTTATGAATCTGCTTGAAGTGCCGAATTTGGATTTCAACCAGCCATGGTGGGACCAGGGGGCAAGGGAAATTTTGTCTTTCGGGCACAAGATCTATTTCATGTCGGGCGATCTGCTGATGGTCAACAACGACACGTGCTGCGGGTTTGTTTTCAACAAAGAACTGTTAAAGGACCTCGCGCTTGAAGACCCCTACCCTCTCGTAAAAGAAGGCAAATGGACGATGGCTAAACTGTATGATTTGTGCAAGGACGCTTCATCCGATTTAAACGGCGACGGCGTGTATGATTACAAAGACGACCGTTTCGGCCTTATCGGCCAGAGGGATACTCTAATCAGCTTCCTGCATTCGGCCGGCGAATACATATGCAAAAAAGACGATAACGACTGGCCGTATATCACTTTCGGCTCCGAGCGCTCGATTGCGGCGATGGAAGCGTGTTTCAAGGTGATGTATGAGGGCAATATAACGCACAACGCGCATCATTTGGAAGGCAAAGTCCCCGCGATATACCCCGTATCCGAAGAAATGTTCATGGACAACAGGGTATTGTTCATGTGGGTGAGGCTGAGAATCGTGGAAAACCTGCGCTCGATGGATAAGGATTTCGGCATACTGCCGCTCCCCAAACTCGACGAAAGCCAGCCCATTTACAGAACCGACGTCATAAGCTACACGGGGTGTCTCATGTGCGTCCCCGTGACCACGTCCAATCCCGAGAGGACGGGGCATATACTCGAAGCGATATGCGCCGAGTCAAAATATACCACGATGCCCGCCTACTACGACGTGACGCTCAAGACAAAAATGGCGCGCGACGAAGACTCTTCCGATATGCTCGATATTATTTTCGCGAACAGGGTCTGGGACATCGGCGAAATATCCAACTTCGGGGATTTCGGCTGGCAGCTGATCGCCATGTCGATGAAAAACGATTCGAATATCGCTTCTCTGTTTGAAAAACGCCAGGGGGCAATGCAAAAAGACATAGACAAAGCCATAGGCAAATACGAAGCGCTCGATTAAATCTATTTCAAAATTTTACGAAAGGAAGAAAACCCCGAAATGGAACAGTACAAACAATTTCCGAGAACCGAAGTGAGCGGCGTGAGCCTGCCCCGCATGCTGATCGGGACAAACTGGCTGGTCGGATACAGCCACACGAGCCACGCCGCTGACATGGACATCCGCGAGACGAACAAAACCGCCTGTGACCTGTACCCCACATTAAAAGTTTTTACGAATTACGGCATAGACGCGATTCTGGGCGTTACGAGCATAGATAAAATACTCGTGGATTCCATAAAATATTTCTACGACAAAACCGGCATAGAGCTGATTCAGATCGACACTCCATGGATGAACATGGACGACAACCCGACCGCCAGAGCCGAGGCGGAGGCCATAATAAAGCAGAGCGCGAAAGCGGGCTCGAAATTCTGCTTCCCCCACCACTCGAGCGTCGAGCAGCTCGTCAACAAAAACAAACGCACAATCGACAGGCTGCCCGATTACCTCTCCATGATCCGCGACCACGGAATGATACCCGGGCTCTCCGCCCACATGCCCGAACTGATCATGTACTCCGACTGGAACGAATACGACGTACAGACATATGTGCAGCTGTTCAACTGCGTGGGATTTCTGATGCAGATCGAAATCGAGAGCATAATCCGGATCATACACAACGCGAAAAAGCCGGTGATGACGATCAAGCCGATGGCGGCGGGGCGCGTCTCGCCGTATGTGGGGCTGACTTTCAACTGGAACGTGCTGCGGGCCCAGGATATGATAACGGTCGGCGTGAAGACGCACTGGGAGGCCCATGAGGATATCGAGATATCGTTTGCGGCCTTGGAGAAGCGGCTGCCCGACCTGGAGGGCAGGAGCAGCCCCAACAAAACCGAAATCATAAAATAGAAAAAATAGAAACAAATTATTTGCGGCGCAAAACGGGGTAAATTCAAAAAAATTTGAATTTATCCCCTTTTTTTATATTTTTTTATAAAATACTATTGACAAAACACATATTTTTTTATATAATAGTATTGCTCCGGCATTTTGCTTTGCTTCTGTAGCTCAGTCGGTAGAGCGCATCCTTGGTAAGGATGAGGTCTCCAGTTCAATCCTGGACAGAAGCTCCAGCGAAAACGGCGGTATTGCGATGTATTTCGTGATATCGCTGTTTTTTGTTTTTTGCCTTTCAAAAGTTAATATTGTGTGAATAATTTCGAACGCCCTTGACAAACAAACATTCCTGTTGTATAATTACGCTATTGCCAATCATTGTATAATAGCGTTTATTGCAAACAGAGGTGGTTTTAGTATGGCTGAGAAAAAAGCGAGAACACCGCAAAAAAAAGCAAGGAATACGGGAAGCTTCGGAGCTTTCATAACAAATATACGTTTAAAGGACGAACGCCGCCTCCGCCAGGGGGACGTGGCGGATAAATTGGAATTATCGCTCAGCTATTACAGCGATATAGAAAAAGATTACCGCCGGCCGTTGAATGCGGAAGAAATGGAAATCTTCGCGAAACTGTTTGATCTGACACAAGAAGACAAGATTATTATGTATGACCTTGCCAGCCGCGAAACGAACACAATACCGGTCGATGTAGAGAATTATATCATGGAAGACCAAAACGGAGAACTGGCGAGGGTCGCGTTGCGGAAAGCAAAAGAAGTAAGAGCCGACGAAAAGATGTGGAGAAAGTTTATTTGGGAGCTTGAGAAAAAACAAAACCAAAACCGGGGCGATGAAGAACATGATAGCGATGAAGATACCCAAGGTCGATGAAAAAAACGACAACACGCCGATTTTATCGAACAATGAAATCGATGAGTTCGCGTGTTCCGTTCTCGAGGATTATGAGCCGGGTCTGCTCTGTGAACCCGGAATGATCGATTACGAGCATTTCATTGAATCGTATATGGAAATGGATCTCCTATACAAGGATATATATTACGAGGAAAATACTCCGCCGATTTACGGTATAACCGTTTTCAGAGATTGTACCGTCAAGATATTTGACAGGGAAGAAAGCCGTATATCGAGCCGTATCATCCGGGCAAATACCGTTATTCTGGATAATTCCGCGACAAAAAATAACGGAATGGCGATGTTCACGGCCTTGCACGAGAGCGGGCATTATTTTATGCATAAAGGCGTATATTCGATATTCCGTGCGGGACAGGTATGCTGCCGCAGAAAAAACACAAAAGTCCCCGACGGCCGGTCAAACCGGACAGCGGAGCAGTGGAGGGAGCATCAGGCGAACAGGTTTGCCTCCTCGCTTGCCATGCCCGATAGAACGTTTTTTCCCTTTGTCAATAATATGCTGCGGGAATACAATTTATGGAAAAGATGCATCATTTTGGGGCAGGACGCCGATTTGGATATTGTCGCAAACGACCTCCTCCCGGAAAGTATCTCCGAAGTGTACGGCGTTTCCAAACAAGCCGCATCGGTAAAATTGAAATCAAGCGGATTTGTTCAAATGTAAACGTAAAAATATTTCGAAAAGCTCAGCGTCAATATATCGGCGCAAATTCATGCCTTGTTATTCCGCAAATATTAGCAATAGTATAATAAGAAACCAACGGAGTGAGATATGATGGACGGAGACAGAGTGATTCTCCACAGCGATATAAACGGATTTTTTGCGAACAACGCGTGTTTCAAAAAGCCGGCCATGCGGCATAAGCCTTCTGCGGTGTGCGGGGATATAAAACTTCGCCACGGAGTCGTGCTTTCTGTGAATATGCTGGCAAAACTCGCCGGCGTAACAGTCGGCGAAACTATCGGCGGCGCATTGAAAAAATGTCCCGAATTGGTTATTGAAATGCTGGATGAGCAAGATAATGAAAAAAAATCAAAAGAGGCAAACAGATTATACGCGGAATATTCAGATTATGTTCAGCCGTTCGGCAAGGACGAAGCGTGGATTGACATTACGAATCTTGTGCGCGGCATATACGACGCGCTGGCCATAGCGGACGAAATCAGAAAAAAGATGAGGGAACGAACCGGATTGACCTGTTCCGTCGGGATAGGTTTCAATAAAACTTCCGCCAAGATCGGTTCCGATTTGATGAAGCCGGATGCGACCACGCTCATACCGCGTGAAAAATTCGAAGAAATTGTATGGCCGCTGCCCGCGGATAAACTGCTCGGAGTAAACAGCAGAACGCTTAGAGTATTCAAAGAAGTAATGGGCATTCACACAATCGGAGACGTTGCCAGAGTGCATGCCGGGATAATGACAGGTATGTTCAAAAAACACGGCTATTATTTGCACAGGTACGCGACCGGGCAGGAAAATTCGCCGGTGACGCACAAAGATCATATACCCCCTCCCAAGAGTATCGGAAACATCGAAACTACTCCCCGCGACATGGAAACCATCGACGACGTGCGGCGCGTGGTATATACGCTGGCTGAACGGGTCGCCTCCAGATTGCGCGAACAAAAATACAAGGCCCGGACCGTGCAGTTGTATATCAGGGAATTCGATTTGAAATCCTGCGCAAGGCAGGGCAAAATTGAATCTTCACCGTCGTTTGTCACTCCGAGCATCGCGGAAAAAGCGTTGGATGTATTCGGCAGAAGATATGCTTTCAAAAAACCGCTGAGGACCATCGGGGTCAAAGCCGCCGGCCTCGTGCCCGATGACGGTTCATATCAGTGCAGCTTTTTTAACGATATTGAGTGGAACGAAAAACAGGAAAAAATCGCCTTTGCAATGGATACGCTGCGAAAAATGTACGGCTATAATATAATCAACCGCGCAATCACGCGGGAGGATGATCTGACAAATATCCCCTTTGACTATGACAGGTCGTCGTACCGCGTGGGAAGCGCGTTTATCGAATCCGGGGAAGTTGAAGGCTATGGTGAAATTATATATTGACGTAATTATACAAGTGGACAAAAACGGAAAAATCGACCCAAAGTATATAAAAGCCGGATATGAAGGCGAATGGATCAAAGTAAAAGCGAAAAAGCGGAACTCTATGGCAAGCCTTCAACTCGGAGCGGTCGGCGTCAGATACACCTGTGACATCGTCTATAACGAAATTCCAAGGGAAATATATCTTTTCGGGGAAGAAGACGGAAGATGGTGTATTGAGGCAAATGACGGAAACTGAACAGTCAAGGGAGAATTTAATATGCACCCGATATACAAGGATTGTCCGTATTGTTTTCAGGAAATCACGAAAAAACCCATATTGGACAGGCATCAGGGGAGATTTTCCATTCGATGCCCGCATTGCCTGAGCCATCGAAGCGAATGGGTCGCCGCGACCAAAGAAGCCATTATCTCATGGAACACATACATGCGCGAGGACAATCCCAATATATTCTATATCCCATTGCCAAAACCGATTGAAAAATTTACATAATGTAATTCTAAATAAAAATTATTGCAAAAAATAATATTCTGTGATATAATGACAGTGATTTTGATGAGAGCGAGGGAAGCAAATGGAAGTAGTAACAATTCCGGAAGATGAGTTTGTTGTGTTGGGCGGTTCCAGCCGCGGGTACGCAAAAAAAGCGCGAATCGGCGATATGTGGTATAAAGTATCTGCCGGAACATTCAATGCTCAGGCCGAAGTAGTCGCTTCGCGGCTGGCAGCATATACGACTCTTGACGGTTTTGTGGGTTATGAAATGTGCATTGTAAACGGCGAATATGCCACAATGTCAAAAGATTATATTTGCGGTCGGCGATATGAAACATTAAAAGGCCTGCACGCGCGGGTGACAGGCACACCTATTGAATCGGTCACGCAGTACTTATCAGGGTATGATCTTTTACAATATACCCGGAAGCTCATATTAGCCGAACTTGGATATGATATGATTCCGGCATTGAGTATGCTCCTGCAATTTGACGCTCTTGTGCTGAATGAAGACAGGCATTTCAATAATATATTATTCGTAAACGAGGACAGCAAATGGGAGTTAGCTCCCGCGTTTGATTTTGATTGCGCTTTATTCTCCTGCGTTGAGAATTTGGATAATTTGAAAGAGTACAGGCAACCTGCACTTCCATATTGCGGAACGCATAAAGAACAGTTGGAACTTATGTATTCTGTGTCCGATATGCGATTGACTTTTAAACCTTTTGATGTTGAAAAAATTACAGATGGCGTTTGGGAAGAAAAACACCGAATTGGGAAGACCGAAATTACGGAGTATTTGAAGGGGGTGAAAATTGATGGGACGATATAATTGTAAATTCAGTTATTTTGTAAATGATAATAAAACAGCGGATGTTATTATTGACGAAGGAGTTGTAACATCACTGCGTTACACGGACGCCGCGCTTGATTTGCCTTTCGGCAATATTCCCGACAGCCGCATTTCACGTAAAACTATTGACTTGTTTTTTGAGGAACATTGTATCCCTGAATACAGAGCAAACCTCAAACAGTTTCTCAAATATTACGGTTTAGAAAAGTTTGACGCTTACGAGATTTGCAGGAGAACCAACGGAACGATGGCAGATATGCCGTACAGGATAGAATGGAAAGAAAATTAAATATCGCATATAAAAGGCCGTTTTGGATATAGCATTTGAGGTTATACGCCGGCGGTTTTTTTGTTTGCATAAAAATGTAATTCTAAATAAAAATTTTACCAAAAAGTGATGACAAACGGCAATTTTTGTGGTATTATATATAAAGCAATATGGAAAAGCGCACCAGGCTCAAATAAAACCATTTCAAATAACAGATAACAGGAGGCCGCAGTATGAAAGAAACGGATAAAAGCCAAAAATTTCCGGAAACGGACGAGCTTATGGGGGTGATATTGGATTCAACTCCTCTTGTCGCGCAGTTTTGGGATGAAAATCTCAAAGTGATCGAATGCAACCAGGCGGCGGTCAAAATGTTCAACCTGTCAAATAAACAGGAATATATCGACAGGTATCTCGAGCTCATGCCGGAATTTCAACCGAACGGACAGCAGTCGTTTGAGCTGCTCAAAAAATTGATTGAGCAGACATACAAAGAGGGTTATCAGAAATTTGAATGGATGCGGCAGTCGCTTGACGGTGAACCGATACCGGTCGAGAATATTTTGGTGCGCGTAAACTGCAATGGCAGAGATCTTGTCGTGGGATATTGCAGGGATTTGAGGGAACAGAAAAAAATGCTCAAGCTCCAGGATGAGCTGGCGGTTTCAGCCGCCCGTCTGAAAGCCGTCGTCGCCAACTATCCGGGCGCGATATGCAGCGCGGACAGAAACTTCCGCATAACCCTTTTTGACGGGTTGCTCGTTCCGCATCTCATAAATAAGAATTTGTTTTTTGAAGGGCAAGACCTTCACGTGGCACTGGAAAAAGACGAATTCAAGCATATTTTGGAAAAATTATACGCCACTTTCACCGAAGGGGCGCAGGATTGGTCCTTTGAATCGAACGGCAAGTCGCTCCACATGACCACCACTCCGATCCACGACGAAAACGGAGAGATATCCAGCTTAGTCGCAAAAATCGACGATGTCACGAAAATGACAAACATCCAAAAGCAATTGGAAACCGCCCTCAAACAATCGGAAGACGCCATTCGCGCATACGAGGCGGCGCAGACCACCACCTTGGCCATGGTCGAAACCAACCCGCATATGAATGTCTTATTGGACGATAAGTTTCAGGTCATAAACTGCAACCGCGCCGCCGTCAAATTTATGGGGTTCGAGACAAAGGAGGAGTTTCGCGCCGGATTCGCGGGGCGCATGGCGAATATCATACCAAAATACCAGCCCAACGGAAAGGCTTCTCTGTCTTTGGCCAGAAGGCTCGCGGTCGCGGTAAAGGAAGGCCATATATCCTTTGATACCTCGGTGAATATGGGCGGTATCGAACGCACTCTGAATATGGAGCTGATAAGAATTCCTTACGGAGACAGCTTTGCCATCGTAGCCTATGTTTTTGACATGACCGGCATATACGAGCAGGAGAAAAAGCTCAAATCCGCCCTCGAAAGCGCCGAAACCGCGGTGCAAGCGTCCAAAGCGGCACAGATTACCACATCCGCCATGTTTGACTCCAATCCCCATATGAACGTATTGTTCAACAGCAGTTTCAAAGTGATCGACTGCAATCCCGCCGCCATTAAATTCTTCGGGTTTGACACAAAGGAAAATTTCCTCGCCGGATTTATCGAGCGCATAGTCACAAGCATACCGAAAGTGCAGCCGGACGGAAGAACCTCTATTCCGCTCTCTGAAAGGCTTATCACCGCCGTGAAAGAAGGCAGCGCCAAATTTGAAACAGAACTGTTTATGGGCGGTGTGAAACGGAATTTGGACGTTGAATTTAAGAGGATCCCCTACGAAGGCAGCTTCGCCATTGTGGGTTATGTGTATGATATGACCTTGTTCCGCGCGCGTGAAATGGAGCTTGCCCGCCTTTATGAACTCAATAAGGTTCAACTGAAAGAATTGAATCTCGCCCTTAAAGAAGCCGAAGCCGCCAACAAAGCGAAGAGTTCGTTCCTTTCCACGATGAGTCATGAAATCCGCACGCCCATGAACGCGATACTCGGCATCACCGAGATACAGCTTCAAAACGACGATATTGACCCGAACATACAGGAAGCATTTGAAAAAATCTACGCTTCCGGCGACCTTTTACTGGGTATTATAAACGACATACTCGACTTGTCCAAGATCGAGGCGGGCAAAATGGAACTCAATATCAATAAATACGAGCTGTCAAGCCTGATCAGCGATACCGCGCAGATCAATATGATGCGCATAGGCAGCAAACCCGTCGAATTTGAGCTGGAAATAGATGAAAACATACCTCTGGCAGTCACGGGCGACGAGCTGCGCGTCAAGCAAATTTTAAACAATATACTGTCAAACGCGTTTAAGTACACGACATCAGGCAAGGTCAAAATGTCGGTGTCGGCCGAGCGCGGCGAAGATGAAAACGTCATCACGCTCATATATACCATAAGCGATACCGGCCAGGGCATGACAAAACAGCAGGTGGCGAAACTGTTTGAGGAATACTCCCGTTTCAATCAGGAAACCAACCGTTCCACCGAGGGAACGGGACTCGGAATGAGCATAACGCGGAATCTCATATATCTGATGGGCGGCAAGATATTCATAGAGAGCGAACTGGGCATAGGTTCCGTGTTTACCATACACCTGCCGCAGGGCAATGCGGGGCCCGATATTCTGGGCAAGGAATTGGTTGAAAACCTGAAAAATTTCCGCACGAGCAGCAGGGCTCAGATGAAACGGGTGCAGATAACGCGCCAGCCCATGCCCTACGGCAGCGTTTTGATTGTGGACGATGTGGAAACGAACATATATGTCGCAAAAGGGCTTCTGTCGCCGTATAAACTCAAAATAGACTCCGGCGGCAGTGGATTTGCCGCAATTGAAAAAATCAAGAACGGCAACGTGTATGACATCATATTCATGGATCACATGATGCCGGAAATGGACGGCATCGAAGCCACCAAAATCATACGCGGCATGGGGTATACCAATTCCATCGTCGCACTGACTGCGAACGCCGTCGCGGGGCAGGCGGATATATTCCTCAAAAACGGATTTGACGACTTCATCTCAAAACCCATAGACGTGCGCCAGTTGAACTCCGTGCTGAATAAGCTGATACGCGATAAACAGCCGCCGGAGGTCATCTTGCAGGAAACAAAAGACGAATCCAAAAGCGGCGATTTTCAGTCGGATATGGACCCTCTGTTCGTCGAAATCTTTGTTCGGGACGCTTTAAAAGCCCTCGGAATATTGGAGAAGATCGAAGCGGAAAAGGACTATGCGAATAAAGATACCCTGCAAAGCTATATAATCAATGTACACGGTATGAAGAGCGCGCTCGCCAATATCGGAAAAATGGACTTGTCCGCCGCGGCGCTGAAATTGGAAGCGGCAGCCAGGGAGGGACTGCTTACAATGGTAGCGTCCGACACTTTTGCTTTTTTGAAATCATTGCGGGCTTATGTGGAAGAAATCGCTCCGCGGGATGAAGCGGTTGTCGCGTCGGAAGATGAAGATAAGGCATTTTTGCGCGAGAAGCTGCTTTTGATAAAGGAGGCGTGCGAATATTACGACAGAAATACCGCCGACGACGAGCTGGCCGAACTCCGCAGCAAGTCATGGTCGCAGCAAACCGGCGAACTGCTCGGCAAGACTTCCGAACGACTGCTGCACGGTGATTTCGATGAAATCATAGATGCAATAAACGCATTTACAGATATACTGTAACCGTATATCCGAGAAGAGGTGTTTTAATATGCAAAAAACAATATTTGTGGTAGACGACAACGATACAAATTTATCCGTGGCAAACAATGCCCTAAAAGAATCCTACCGGGTGATTACCCTGCCCTCTGCCGCAAAAATGTTTAAGTTTTTGGAAAAAGTCACGCCCGACTTAATTTTGTTGGACATCGAAATGCCCGAGATGAACGGTTATGAAGCGATGGCGCTTTTGAAAGCCGACGAACGTTTTTCGGGCATCCCGGTTATTTTCCTGACCTCCAAAACCGACGAAGGCAGCGAATTGGAAGGTTTCGGGCTCGGCGCTATGGATTACGTCACAAAGCCGTTCAGCACGCCGCTGCTGCTCAAGCGCATCGAACACCAGCTTTTAATCGTCCAGAACGCGAAGGAACTGGAAGAGGCCAACATCGCCAAAAGCATTTTTTTGGCGAATATGAGCCATGAGATACGCACTCCGATGAACGCCATCGTAGGCATGACGCATATAGGGGAAACAGCCAAGGATATCGAAAAAAAAGATTACGCTTTCGGGAAAATAAAAGCCGCGTCCAATCACCTTTTGGGCATCATCAACGATACTCTGGATCTGTCAAAGATCGAAGCGGGGAAATTAGAGCTTTCCCCGGTGGAATTTGAGTTTGAAAAAACACTTCAGCGGGTGGTGGACGTCAACCGGATCCGCATAGACGAAAAAAAACTGAACTTTTCGGTGCATATCGAAGATTCCGTACCCAAGTATTTGTGCGCGGATGAGCAGCGGCTGGCTCAGGTCGTTACAAACCTGCTGTCAAACGCGGTGAAGTTCACGCCGGAGGGCGGCAGTATAGAAATATATTCGGATTATCTCGGCGAAAAAGACGGCGTATGCACAATACAGCTGTCGGTGACCGATTCGGGCATCGGCATAAGCCCCGAGCAGCAATCCAAGCTGTTTAAGTCTTTCCAGCAGGCCGAATCCAGCACATCGCGCAAATTCGGCGGCACCGGTCTCGGGCTCGCGATCTCAAAGAGCATCGTCGAGATGATGGGCGGAGAGATCCGGGTCGAATCCGAATTGGGCAAGGGCGCGTCTTTCAGTTTTACCGTCAGCGCGATTCCCGTCGACGAGCTGCCCGGCGCGGACAAGCAGGAAGAAGAACACGCGAAAACCGTCGAGCAATTCGAAGGGCGCCGCGTTTTGCTTGCGGAAGATGTGGACATCAACCGCGAAATCGTGACGGCGCTGCTGGAGCCGACGCTGCTGGCGATAGACTGCGCGGAGGACGGAGAACAGGCCGTTGTTATGTTTAGGGAAAACCCCGAAAAGTATGACGCGATTTTCATGGATATCCAGATGCCGAAAATGAACGGGTTCGAGGCGACGCGGGCCATACGCGAGCTCGGCGTACCGGGGGCAAAAAAGATACCCATCATAGCGATGACGGCCAGCGTATTTGCCGAGGACGTAAAAAAATGCCTTGACGCGGGTATGGACGACCATGTGGGCAAACCGTTGAATTTCGCCGAAGTTTTGGACAAACTGCGCATATATTTGCGCTGAGAAAAGGAGGGGCATAATGCAAAGGCTGAAAATACATGAAAACGGGCGTTATATAGTAAACGCGGACGGTTCGCAGTTTTTCTATATGGGCGATACGGCCTGGGAACTTTTCCACAGGCTCGACAGGGGCGAAACGGATTATTATCTCAACAACAGGGCAAAGAAAAAATTTAACGTGATACAGGCCGTCCTGCTCGCCGAATTCGAGGGATTGAACGTGCCGAACGCCTACGGGCGCTGTCCGCTGCTCAAAAATTCTGACGGGCGGTATGACCCGGCGAAACCCGATGAAAGCGGTGAATACGGATACTGGGAACATGCCGATTACGTTGTCGGGCAGGCTGCCTCGCTCGGATTGTATATCGGTATGCTTCCGACATGGGGGGATAAATTCAATCTGAGCTGGGGCAAAGGCCCTGAAATATTCACGCCGGAGAACGCGTATATCTACGGAAAATGGGTCGGGGCGAGATATGCCCGGTTTGACAATATCATATGGATACTGGGAGGCGACCGCCCGCTTGCCACAAGGGCGCACCACGATATAATAAATAACATGGCGGCAGGCATACGCGACGCGGGCGCAAACCAGCTCATGACATATCACCCCACGGGCGGCAGGTCGTCGTCGGAGCAGAGCCATCATGAGGCCTGGCTTGATTTCAATATGATACAGTCCGGACACGACAAAATCAACGGCGAGAATTACAGGCTTGTCGGGCGCGACTACAATCTTGCGCCGGTAAAGCCGACGATGGACGCGGAACCGAGATATGAGGATCACGGGGTGAACTTCAATGCGGCAAACGGATATTTCGACGACTGGGACGTGCGTCAGGCTCTTTACTGGGGCGTGTTTTCGGGCGCCTGCGGCGCGACTTACGGGCATCACAGCGTTTGGGGCATGATAAAAAACAGGGCCGACCCGTATTTCCCCGAGGGTTATTTCCCCGTTCTTTATCCCGAAGCGCTGGACCGCCCGGGGGCGTTCGCCGCCGCGCATCTTTCAAACCTTATGAACTCGCGCGATTTTTTGAACAATGTACCCGCTCAGGAGATAATAGCCGGAAATTATTCCGGAGCGCCTCATATAAAAGCAATCAAAAATAAAAATTACGCGTATATATATTCGCCCTGCGGGCTCCAGATAAAAATAGCGCGGGACGCCTTGGGCTTTGAGCCCGATATTTTCGCGTACTATAACCCGCGAAACGGCGAATATACAAAGGCGGACCCCGAAATCAAACCGGGCGGTATAACGGAGTTTACACCGCCTTCATCCGGCAGGAATAACGACTGGGTTTTGGTCGCCGAACAAAAGTGATGGAAATATATACAAAAAAAGGAGGAATACAGATGAAAATAAAACCGACGAAAAAGCAGCTGGAATTTATGGATTGGGAATTCGGACTGTTTCTGCACTTCGGCATACGGACGTTCTATGAAGGGCACAGGGACTGGGACGGCAAGCCGATGCCTCTGTCGGGATTCAATCCCGGCGCGCTGGACTGCGAAAACTGGATACTCACAGCGAAAGAAGCAGGCGCGAAATACGCGATATTGGTGTGCAAACATCACGACGGCTTCGCCAACTGGCAGTCGGAATACAGCGAATATTCCGTGAAAAACACGCCGTGGAAAAACGGCCGCGGCGATGTGGTGAGGGAATTTACGGACGCCTGCCGCAAGCATGGCATAAAAACGGGGCTCTATTACTCGCCCGCGGAAAACGGGTATAAAGAGCGCACGGCAAAGGAATATGACGATTATTTTGTCAATCAGATAGGCGAGCTGCTGACAAATTACGGAAAGATCGATTATCTGTGGTTTGACGGCTGCGGCTCCGAAGGGCATGAATACGACAAAGGCAGGATCATATCGGTCATACGCGGAATGCAGCCCGAGATTCTCATATTCAACATGTGGGATCCCGATGTGCGGTGGTGCGGCAACGAAACCGCTTTGGCGTCGTTTGACAACTCGAATATGGTGTCCGCCGTCGATTTTTCGATTTTGGCGGAGACGAAAGACGATTTGGGCCAGGAGCATTTTTTGCCAGCGGAATGCAACTGCATGATGCGCGAAAACAACTGGTTTTACAGCGACAGCGACGAACATACAGTAAAAAGCCTCGACGAGCTTGTTGGCATATATTATCAGTCGGTGGGGCGCGGCGGAAATCTTTTGATCAATATCGGACCCGACAGAAGAGGGCTGCTGCCCGACAAAGACGCAGGCAGGCTGATCGAATTGGGCAATGAAATCAAGAGGAGGTTTTCAAATCCCGTACAGTCGGAATTCAGCCGAACCGAAAGCGGAGGTATTATAAAGCCGAAAGAGCGGGCTCTGATCAATCATTTGGTGCTCGGGGAGGACTTGGGCGGCGGGGAAAGCGTTTCGGAGTTCAGAATATACATAAAAGCGCCCCATGTCTATAACGAGGTATGCATATATGCGGGCAAGACCATCGGGCGCAAACGCATAATAATCTTTCCGGCTGTCAACGCCTCGGAGATTATCATCAAGATAATCAAATCCGAAGGGGATTTTTGCCTGACCAAA
>WQXD01000011.1 GCA_009785015.1 Oscillospiraceae bacterium
AAAAAGTCGAGTTAGTTGTGAAAATGGCTTTTCAAAATCCCAAATTACTGCGTTACAGAGACTTTTTTGGCTTAAATACTGACATTTGATGGATTTTTATCCTCACTATGCAAATCACGATTTAAAAATATTAGTTGGTATCCGCAGGTGCGGCAAGTCAATAATTTTGGAACAGATTATAGATGAATTGAAAGAGAGCGGCATCAGCGATGCGCATATCATTTATGTCAATTTTGAATTTATTGAATTTGAAGAACTTACTGACTATAAAAAATTAAACGAATATATAAAAGAAAGAATACGAGACGATGACTTATACTATTTATTTTTCGATGAAATTCAAAACGTCAAAAATTTTGAAAAAGTTATAAATTCTCTCCGGGCTTCACAAAAAGCGAGCATATTTATAACGGGTTCAAACAGCAGGCTTCTTTCCGATGAGCTTTCCACGGTTCTTTCGGGAAGGTATGTCGCTTTTAAAATCAATCCTTTATCGTTTAAAGAAATTATCGAATTATTAGATATTAAGGAAATAACAGATGAAATAATATACGATTATATGAAATGGGGCAGCCTGCCGAACAGATTTGAATTTAAAGAAGAAAAAGACATCAAAAATTATTTGCACGGGGTATTTGATTCTATCATACTTCGAGACGTAGTCCAAAGATTGAAAATTCGCGACGTTTTATTATTCAATCTGATCTTGCAATACATTATTGATACTATCGGGAGAGAATTTTCGTCTGAAAATATAATTAAATTTTTAAAAAGCGAGGGGCGGGATATATCGACGCAAACAGTTTATTCGTATTTGGACGGCTTGTGCAGGGCTTTATTGATCAGAAAAGCATATAGATATGACGTGCACGGAAAAGCGGTTCTTCGGACATTAAACAAATATTACGTTACGGACCTGGGCATCGCTCAAATAAAAAATCATAAAAAGTCAATAGATTGGAATTATGCGTTGGAAAATATTATTTACAACGAATTGCTGATAAAAGGTTATGACGTTTATACCGGGAAAACCAAAAAAGGCGAAATCGATTTTGTGGCAATCAAAACAAATAGAAAGATTTATATTCAAGCCGCTTATACCATATCAACTCCCGAGACAAAAGCCCGCGAATTTGGAGCTTATGAAAATGTAGACGATAATTATCCGAAATATGTCATAACGCTCGATAAACCCGAAACAGAAATAAACGGGATAAACCAAATTAATTTGTTAAAATTTTTATTGGAGGATTATTTTTAACTATAATTTTTATGATAAAAATATTTGAAAGAGACGAACTCACAAAAAAAGAGAGGGTTTTGCGGACGCTGCAGCATTTGGATGTAGACAGGGTAGCTCTTCACGACCAGCTGAGCTACAATCCCGGCGTGATTTCAATGTATACAAGAAAGCGCATAGAGGGGTTCAACTATACGGCAGAAGATATAGGCAAAACAATCTCCGCGGCGCTTGATTCCTGCTTTCCGTTTTTTGCCCCGTGCGGGACTGCCGGATATACGGACGGGTACGGTTTTGTGTTTTTGAACGACAACTGGACAAGATGGCATATCAGCCGCCCTTTTTCCGAAGAGCACGGCGCAAAAGAATGGCTGTGCGGGCATACCGCAAATTTGACGCGCCAGCTCAAAGAATTTGACGCCGGTTCCTACCGCGAATCATACGGCGAATATATGCGGCCCATGAAAAGCCTTGCCGGCGAAACAGTCATCATAGATATAACCGGCACGGGATTTTGCGATGTATATGACCGCATGGGGCTGGAAATATTTTCGTTTTTTCAGCTCGAATATCCCGATATATTTGAGGAATACATGGAAGTCTCGACGGAATTGTCGATATGTAAAGCAAATACCTCCGTACACGCCGAATTTACGCCCGCGGTTTTGATTGCGGAAGATTTCGCCACAAAACAGGGGCCCATATTCAGCCTTGAATTTTTGAACAGGTTTCATTTCCCGTATGTGAAACGCCTTGTCAAAGCCCTGCATGAAAACGGCGTTTATGTGATCTATCACAGCGACGGAAACTACAAAAAATCAATTCCCGAACTTATGGGGTGCGGCGTCGACGGCTTTTATTGCCTTGAGCCGAATTGCGGAATGGATATAGTGGAGCTGAAAAACGAATACCCCGAAATGGTGTGGTCGGGCGGAGTCGACGGCGTCGATTTGCTGGAGAGGGGAACGCCCGAGCAGGTGCGCGAAGAAGTCCGCAGGCATATAACCGAAACAAACGCGCTTAAAACGGGCGGCATGATGATCGCCTCATCAAGCGAAATCAACCCGCCGGTCAAACCCGAAAACTTTCGCGCCATGGTTGAGGCGACCGATAGCTGCAGAATGTGGTAAATGCGAAATTAATTGGAATGGATTACAATGTAAAGGAAAGATTTGCAACAGGGAAAAGTTTATAACTTTTTGGTTAGGCAACAGAAAACTGTACAATGCCGGCGCTTTTTTATTTTTCGCCAGCAATCCCTGAACACGGTCAAAAAGTTTTTTCGATATGATTGGGGGTACCCCGTCAAGCTTTACGATATCGCGGTAGCGTAATTCGCCTATATAGCGCCTGTTTTTCAATATAGTATTGATTATATTATATGTAATCGCCCCGCCGCGAATAGATCGAATACCACGTTTTGTCAATTTATCAATAATTTCTTTTACGGATGATCCGTTGGCGTATAAAGTAAAAATCTCCATCATAACAGGCGCGGCAATCGGGTCGATTTGAAAATGCTGCTCGGGGTCGATTATATATCCCATCGGAATATTGCCGCCGTTATATTTGTTTTTCAGGGCGTTTTCGGTCATGCCGCGAACTACTTTTTCACCGAGTTCCACGCTGAAAAATTCCGCATACCCTTCGAGCAGCGATTCGAGCAAAATGCCCGTTGAATCGGCGGCGATAATTTCTGTCGCCGAAACAACGCGGACGCCGTTTGGAATATCTTGCGTAAATTACAGCTTTCATTCGGTTTCACCCTCAATT
This sequence comes from Oscillospiraceae bacterium, assembly GCA_009785015.1. Next base: position 3,014 of record WQXD01000011.1, read on the forward strand.
TCATACTTGGCTTTTATACGTTTCTCAATATCCTCAGCCGACGGCAGAGTATCTGCCAATTCCTCAGGGACAAAATCGGATAATCTATATTCGCTGACTCCTATCGGTTTATTTATATCCTTCAACGCATATTCGGCGGTCAATTTATCCCGTTCCTTGCACAATATAATCCCGATAGACGGATTGTCGGTTTCGTGTTTCATCATATCGTCAACGGCGGATAAATAAAAATTTAACTTGCCCGCATACTCGGGCTTGAATTTTCCTGCTTTAAGTTCAATCACCACATAACAGCGAAGTTTTGTGTTATAAAATAATAAATCGATATAAAAATCATCGTTTCCGACCGTTAAATGATATTGATTACCCATAAATGCGAACCCTGTTCCCAATTCGAGCAGAGTCTTGGTTATATTAGCCACTAATTCGTTTTCGATTTCCCGTTCTATCATCTCTTCCCTGATTTCGATAAAATCAAAAACATAAGGATTTTTAAGCGTATCTCTCGCCAGTTCACTTTGCGGCGACGGCAGATTTCGCTTGAAATTATCCGCCTTTTCTGCCAATACCTGCCGTTCATATAGTTTTATTTCAATCTGATGAACTAAAACATCCCTTGACCAACCGTTTTCGAGGATTTTATTTCCATACCATAAATATTTTTCTTTATCGGAAATTTTATCCATTAACGCCTGATTGTGATACCATGTCAAATCTGCAAGCGGCACTTGCAGATTTTCAAAATCATTGAAAAATTCGGCAAATCTGCGCATATATCTCAAATTGCGAACGGAATAACCTTTGGCGTTCGGAAATTCCAGTTTTATATCGCGGGCAAGGTTTTCCACAAAACTTTTGCCGTATTCGCTGTTCTCGATTATGATTTTTCCGATATTCCAATACAGGATAATTTGCTCGCGGTTAATACCCAAAACCGCTTTGTATTGCGCCGCGTGAATTTGAGTTTTTATGTTTTCCAGGATTTCAAAATATTTATTATTGTTTATCAGCATTATTTATCACCGTTTCCCTTCATCTGAAGTCATACGAATTTCAAGTGAGCCATCGCGAAGTTTTTTTTCAAAAATTATTTGCATTTTTTGACTTTGTGTATCATCAAAAGATTCAGACAACGAAGATTTGTTAAACAATCGAATAAAACTCTCGGTATATTCTTTCTTGCGTTGGGAACGACTTAACGAATAATATTTTTTATTTTGATATGTATTTAAGTCAACATTTGGATATGACCGAATAGCCGCGCTAAGTTCATCAACAAGTATTTTTTAAAGCCTGTTCTAATGTTTGCGATGAGTTGTCAATTAATCGTGACATAATAATCTCCTTATAATACAGACATGATTTGGCTTCGTATGAACTTAATATTTAATAAATTATAACAGAAAAATCAAAATTTATCAACAAATATTATATTTATTTTGCAAAAATTTTCAAATTATTACATAATCGAAAATAAAAATGGTTAATACAATCAAAGCTATTAACCATTTTTGATTTTGTAATTATCTTAATTTTAAAAACACAACAAAAACCCGAACGCCTCGCCGATGATTTTTACGTCCGGCGGAGAGTTCGGATTATTGGGTTTTGGCAGGGGGTAAGGGTTACTATACCTTTACCTCTACGAATCGGATTTCGTACATTTCAAGGAGAGTTACACGCCTATGGCAAATATGAATTAAAAATGTTTTGCGTTGCTCAATAAAAAATGCTCCGCTTCAGCGCACCACAAACCATTTTTTTGTGCGATAATATTACCTAATTCTTTCAGAAGTGGATCCTCTGAATTTACCATTTCCGTGATAGCGGTCAACGGCATATTGATGTGGTTATAAATTAAAATTTTTCCCGCGCGGATATTTGGAAGATTAAGCGTGGCATCTATCACTGCATTAAGACCTCCCACATGAGAAATCATGTTTACCGGGTTTATCGTTCCTTTTGCCATGAGGTCAAGTGCTTCAATCATATCTTTTGTAGTGCCACCTGAATTACCCGCTACATGGGTCAAAAGATAATGGACGTTATAGAAATTTATTTGCGCTGTAAAATTTGGGTCGGATGGGCCGGAAAAGAAGTTAAGACAACCATCGTGTCCTAATAGCGCGTCTGCTTGTTCGACGATTGATGAAAAAGGAGCGTAAACATATACATCATCATAACCACCGCCAGCTATGTCGCGCATTGTAGTTACCGAAGCAATAAATTCGGTTGTATGGAGATAGGTAAGTTTAACACCCCGTTCTGCCGCATATTCAGGAGGATATAACATTTCTGCGCGTGTAAGGCGAGCATCGTTACCGGGCGCGGTTTCGGTGACAGTTATTATTGAAGGACGCCGTGGACCATTCAACGCATAATCGATTGCGCCAAGACCCATTGGGCCTGTACCTCCAAGAATAGCCATTTTTCCATTTTCCTTGATTCCCATAATATGGATATAATCACCTATTTTAGTATGATAGTTTACGTTAAATCCACCAAGCTGCGCGATTAAATCAATTACGGTGGAAGTATTTCACACTGTGCATATAATTGAATGAAAACATGCAGAATCGCGCATAACATCTTAACATATCAATACTCTTAAATTGGTAATTAACGAAAGGAATATATTATGAGTGCGTTTGAACGTCGTTTCGAAATTGCTGAACAACTAAAAAAAGCTAACAAAGTGAACGTAGAAACACTCGCAAAACAATTTTTTGTTTGCGAGTCAACAATACGTCGCGATCTCGACCGCCTTGTGCGTGATGGTATGGCTAAACGTACATATGGCGGGGCTGTTCTGCTTGATAATTCGACAAGCGATTTGCCTATGCTCATACGCGAACGAGAAAATATTGAAATAAAAAACGCCATTGCGCGTCAAGCTGCGGAATTTATTCACGACGGGGATACAATTTTCATGGATACAAGCAGCACAGTTATGGCTCTTGTACCATTTTTAAAAAAGTTCACGGGTTTGACAGTCGTTACTTATGTGATAAAGGATAAACAATTTTTAAATTCGAAACCAAAACAAACACCTATGAAATATTAGGTGTCTGTTTTGGTTTTTATTTTGCGCCTTAATTATAGGGGAACAAAACCTTTAAACGCGCCTGCGGAAGTTTGTTACGCTATTCGAGGGTAAAAGGTATATTATCCCTACCCACCCACTTTTGAGGGCTGAAACCCTTGATTTTACGCGAATTTTTTATGCTTAAATGTCTACATCTACGTGTTTGAAAATAGTTTGCTTTATGTCCGTTTTGTAAATATTTTTCCGAATTATAAAAATGTCCTTGACAAATCAATTGGAATGGACTTCTATTGTTTTATCCATTTTTGACTGTACGGCCGGTTTCACTTTTTCGATTGCGGATACTATGGCAGTCGTGTTCCGCTTTTCATACAATCCGTTTATAGTTGTGATCATTCCCCAGTCGTACATCTGGTCGATTGTGAACATGCGGTTTCTCAGTATGATATCGAGCATCGCCGAAGATTCCTCGTCGCGCAGGTATTTGCCCTCGAGAGTTATGTCGTAAAACGCCGGGGTGAGCGTATTCATGGATTCGGCGCACAGCGCCTCCAGAATAAACCCGGTGCGCTCCGGGTTGGGATTTGTGGCCGGAATGCAAATCATGCTGCTCGCGTTATGAGACGCTTTGATATAATATTTATCCTGCGTCTCGTCGAGCTTTGCCTGAGGCAATATGCCGAAATTCACGTCCGACGCCCGCATCCGCGCCACGAGTTGGAGCACTTCGGCCAAAAACAGCGCGCGGTTATCCTCAAAAATATTTTGAATCAACGCAGGGCCGACGGGACCGCCCGTCGCTTTTGCCGTCCATTCGTTGGACAACAATACCGTGACTTTATCCGAGAGCAGTTCCATTGTCTTTTCCAAAACCGTAATTGAGCGGGGCGTGTCCGCGATAAGCCTTGGCAAATCTTTTTCGTCCTTGTCCACTACATTCTGTCCGGCTCCGTGGTACATCATGCTGATATTGTTTCCCGAACAAGCCAAACCGTAAAGATCGTGGGGCCCTGGTGCGCCGTCGCCGTCAAGGTCTTTTGAAACCTGACGTACCATTTGGGTCAATTTGTCAAGCGTCCATTTGTTTTCGGCCACCAACAAATACGGATCTTCGAGTCCGAAATCGGCGACCAGTTTTTTGTTGAAAAGCAGGATGTAGGAACCGCTCGCGGGGAGTATGCCTATATCCCCCGTGGTAGCGTATAATTTATTGTTAAGCGACAAATCGCGCTCAGCCGCTTTATCCCACCAAAGCGCGTTCAGATCCAGATTCGGAACATCATATAGGTTGAGCAGATAGCCGCCGTCAATCAGCGAGCTTAATTTGTAGAAATGGTAACTGAGCGCGTCATAGGGGCTGTCTCCGGCATCTAAAATTTTCCGCACGGCGGAAGCCTCCTCGTTTGCGGCGGTGGAACGGATTTCCGTGATTTTAATATTATATTTATCTTCGATATAAATGTTGCGCCTGTAAACTGCGTCGTTTATCGGTTCTCCGTTTTCCTGTTCGGCGTATATATCCGCCGCCTGCCATTCGGCGGCGTGTTCGCCGCGGACAAAGAAACAAAATTCATATCCGCCGAAATCGCGGTCATCGAGCCGGGGCGCCGCTTTTTCCGGTATTTGGTCGATTGACGTTTCCGTATCCGCCGGGGCAGGGCCATGGGACATATCATCCGGGTTTTTTTCCGCCGCGTCGCCGCACGCGGCGAAAACAAAGGCCATATACATTAAAATGACAATGACAGAAAGTATTATAATATACCGTTTCATGTGTAATTCCCCTTGCAATATTGTTGTTTATTGATTTAAATAATAGCATATCCGTCAAAATAATGCAATAGTGAAATTTCACATACTGTATTGTTATTTTTTGTGAATATTGTCCATTGAATTATTTTGTCGACTGTGATATTATGATTGAAAACGGTTTTATTAAAAAAGGCGGATTGTTAAAATGGCGGTTGTTATAAGCTCGTTTCCGCGCGTATTTTGCGGCGTTAAAACGGCGGAGGAACAGGCCCGGTTTTTTAAAAAATGCGGATATACACACGGCGATTTGCTTATCAGGGATAATTTTTTCGTGAACAGCGACTCGCCGGCAGAAGCTTTTCAAGCGGTATACGACACATATGAAAAAGAGGGCGTCCGTTTGTATTCCGCTATAACGGATTTGAACGCCCCGTGCGAAAACATGGAAAAAATATTGGATTTCTGCGGCAGGCACAATATATGCAAAATAAAAATCGGGCCGTACCGTTATTATGGGAATTCCTACCGGAATCTTTTCGCGAAAGCGCGTACAGATCTGACAGGGCTTGAGAGCCTTTCAAAGCGTTACGGCGTACAAATACTTGTACAGAACCACGGCGGTACTATTCATTCCAGTCCGAGCCTGTCCAGAGCGCTGGTAGAAGAGCTTGATCCGGACAAAGTCGCTATTTACTACGACGCGGGAAACATGATGAACGGAGACGGGCATGAAGCGTGGGCGCTGGGCATCGACATCGCCGGAAAATACCTGAGTCACGTCGGGATTAAAAACGTGCATTGGTTCAAGAAATCCGACGGCAAATGGAGCCGGGATTTTTGCCGACTGCGCGACGGCATAATCGACTACTGCGAGGTATTGGGGGCATTGAAGGCGGCCGGTTACAGTGGGGATTACTCCGTCCATACTTTTTATGTGCCGGACGGCAGCATACACGAGCAGTCAACCATAGAAAACGCGGCCGGCGATCTCGCGTATTTTAAGGAATTATTAAAAATATGGGAAGTGATGAGATGAGTAAAAAAAAATATCATGTGCGCCGGTTTGACGAAATCGACCCGGTGGATTGTCCCTGCGGCAAAGCGCGCAGGGCTTTTGCCGAAGAATCCGAAAGGCTGATGTCGCTGCACCGCGTCGATATCAGCAGGGATTCGCGAAAGCACTACCACAAATGTATGACTGAGACATATTATGTGCTCTCGGGCGCGGGAATCATGGAATTGGACGATGATGCAGTGCCTCTCGAACCCGGAATAAGCGTGATGATACGGCCCGGCTGCCGCCACCGCGCCATCGGCGATTTGCAGATTTTGAATATATGCATACCGGCATTCGACGCCGGCGATGAATTTGAGGATTAGTTAATTTAAAGAACAGGAGTTTAGAATATGAGCATTGTAAAAATCGGGATAATAGGAGCAGGCGGTATGGCCGCCAATATCCATCTTCCGTCCCTTTCCCGCATCAGCGGCGCGAAAGTCTGCGCGATATGCGACCTAGAAGTAAAAAAGGCCGAAAAACTCGCTGAAAAATACAATATTCCCAAAGTGTACACGCTGTATAGACAAATGATAGCCGAAAACGAGCTCGACGCGGTATTCGTCCTGGTACAGCCTGACCAGTCATTCAGGGCAGTTCTCGATTGCTTGAACGCGGGGCTCGATGTTTTTACGGAAAAACCCGCAGGTGTGACTTTGTTTCAGGCTCAAACGCTCCGGCGCAAGGCAAAAGAAAAAAACGCGGTACTTCAAGTCGGATTGAACCGGAGGTACATACCGCTTCTGAGCATGATAGTGGACAGAATTAAAAGCGAAACCGAAATAAATCAAATAAATTCGTATTTTATAAAACATGAAGACGCGTCAATGTACTATAACGGCTGTTCGACGTTCTTTTTCTGCGACGTCATTCACAGTATCGATACAATTTTGTGGATCGCCGGTTCGAAACCGCTCAAAGCCGCTACGATTCAGGGACAGTACAACTGCTCCGTGCCCAATGCGTGGAATTCCCTGATTCTGTTTGAAAACGGAATCACAGCGAATCTGCAATCAAATTACAACGCGGGCGGGAGGGCGCACGGAGTGGAAATATTCGGCGAAACGGTGAGCGCTTATGTGGATCTCGGTTTTGGCGGCGCGGGATGTTCTGCTGAATTGATTCATCACAAGCAAAACATGTTTTCAATGGCCGCGGCGGGCAATTCCGCACTTCCCAATGTTGAAAAAATCGACGGGATTACCTTGGCAGGCGACGAAAATTATTATGTTTACTATGGATATCTTGCTGAAGACGAAGCGTTTATAAAAAGTGTGACCGACAGAACGCCTCCGCTTTCCGGAATAGACGAATCAGTTGCTACGATCGAACTCATGGATATGCTGCTTGCAAATATTTTGTGATACATGTTTATAAGTAAACGCACCAGTTTACGCCGAATTTGTCGACCAACGAAAACAGCAGCGGATTCCACTCGCACGGCCCCAGTGAATGTTCAATCTTAGCTCCGTCGCACAGGACATCATACGCTTTGCGAACGGCTTCCTCGCCGTTTTTACCGAATTCAATGCAAATTTGAATCGTATTACCCGCAACGGGTTCACAATCGGTCAGTTCCGATAAAAATAAAATTTGTCCGCCGATGTTAAATTGGGAGTGTATGTACGTTCCGTCGTCATGCCGTCCGAAATCCGCGACTCCATCTAAACCGAACGCTTCCTTGTAGAATTCCGCCGCCGTATCGCTGCGGCGGACGTAAAGCTGTATCATAAAATTTTTCCTTTATACTTTATTATGTTGTTATTTTTGCTTTATTGGCAAATATCGCTTTGACAAATCCTCTCGGCCTTTCTTCCGCCATTTTGATTCCCGCGGCATAATCCTCGAGTTTTATAATATTCGTCGCGAGCGCTGACGTATCTATCAGGCCGTCTTCAAGCAAGGCGAGGCATCTTTTTACCATATCCCAATTATTGCCCGCGCCGGCAACGCGCAGGTTTTCAATATGGATATCGTCCACTCGTATGTTCATCAAAGCGCCTTTTCCATATCCGGAGAGTCCCACTTTGCCGCCTCTTTTGGCAATTTTGAACGCCGCGCTTATACATTCTTCGCTGCCGGTCGCGTCAATTACCACATCGGTTCCTTCGGGATGATATTTGCGCGCGATTTCCCTTATGTCGCCTTCTTTCGTCGCGGCGACGGCATATGCCCCCATTTTCAGGGCTATATCCAAGCATTTATCGCTCTTTGCGGCCACGATGATGCGCCGCATGCCCATAGCGCGGGCGACGGCAAGCACATTCAATCCGATGGAACCCGCCCCGAATATGAGCAGCGTTTCGCCGAAAGCGGCCCCTGTTTTTTCGAGAGTGCCGACCGCCACGCCAATCGGTTCTATCAGCGAACCTTGTACAAACGATATATTTTCCGGCAGTTCGTACAACGCGTAAGCCGGAACTGCCATATATTCGGCATACGCCCCGTTTTCTTTAAATCCTATCTCGCGAAACGACGCGCAGTTCCGCCAAAGACCGCTCCTGCACGCGGGGCACGTCAGGCAGCATATATCGTTGCTGCCGACGACGCGCTTTCCGATCTAGTGCTCATCTTCCGTATCTGCCGCAGCTTCGACGACCCCGCTCCATTCATGCCCGGGTATGAGCGGATACTTCACCGGTATGCGTCCGGAAAACACTTCCAGGTCCGTCGCGCATATAGCGGCGGCTTCGACGCGTATAAGCACCCAGCCTTTTTTCAGTGCAGGCACCGGAACCTCGCATAAAGATAAACTTCCCGGACCATTTACAATTATCGCTTTCATATTTATTTCATTCCCCCTATATTTTCTATATTCTAAAATATTGAATTATCGATTCATACAATTTTTCATCTGCCCGCAGCCCGCAGGTATTTATCAGCACATTGTCTATTTTTGTCTTGTTATCGCCGCATATGCCCGCATAATCAATCGCGGCCGCCGCTGTTTTTGCCAATACGTCCGCGCTGCCTCCGTGTTCCATTATGAGGCGGGCAGGTTCTATGATACGTTCCGAGGGCGACAGCTTGCGCAGGGGCGAGGCGGCGTTTCGCGAAATGCTGTCCGTTATTTTTTTGTTTTGAAACTTGACTTTCGACAACAGCGCGAATTTTTGCTGTTCTTTAGATTCTATTCCGTATTTTTCGCATATTGCTTTGTTTATTTCCAAGTAAAAATTGTCCAGCAGTTCATCGATTTCCGGGTCGTTTGCCGCGTCGGAATAAAGCTCGTAACCTTTTTTTGCCCCTATATACGCGATAATGGCGCTTGCGGCGTTATATGTATATATTTTGCGCCGCATGAGCGTCGCGAAATCCGAAACGGGTTCAATGCCGTTTAAACCGGCCAAAAAATCGGGGATATTTTTGTCCGTGTACAAAACAGGATAATTCTCGCTTTTTATATCCAATTTATTCGGTCCACCGGAACCGTTTTTATCCTCTGTCGTCGTGCAGAAAACCGCTCCCGAACAAGCGCGTCCAAAAAGGCGGTCGCCTCCGAATAATTCCGCCGGGCAAACGGCGTTTTCGCAGGCGATCACGCATATACCGGAACGTATAAATTTTTTCAGCCAATTGCCTGCATTTGCCGTATTTTCCGCTCCGACGCTGACAAATACGCAATCGCAGGTTTGCAGAACAGATTCGCATTCGGGGTCTTTTGTCGCGTAGGCCTCATATCCCGTTATTTTATCCGGTTTGCGCGAATCATAATAATTTACGTAAAATTGCCCCCGCGACTGCAGCTCGTCTATAAGCCCTGTATTTTCGTCGAAAAAAACTATTTGCGCCTGACCCTGCAGAAGCCGCGCTATAAAACCGCGACCCGTCCTGCCCGCGCCGACAACCGCGATTTTTTTTTGTTTTGTTCCTATATCCATTTTTTATCTCTCAATTCGTCGATTTTTTTTAACACCAAATCATAAAGCGGATCATCTTCGGACAAACCGCAGATTTTGCGCAGCACGCCCTGCGCCCCTTCATTTTCGCGCAGTACGCGCAATTCGTCTGCGGACGAATCATCCGAGGCGCCTTCGTAATATATCGCGGCGGCGACGGCGGCGGCAAGCCCGTTTGGGATTATGCCGTAATTCAGCGCCAATTTTGCCGAGCCCACAAGCCTGTCGTCAGGGCCGAGTTTGCGTATCGGGTCGCGGGCGTTGCGTTCCGTCGTATCGACAATTATTCGGTCGCAAAGCTTTGAGCGCGAAGTTTCGGCGAAGGCCATTTGCTCCTCTGACGGTATTCCATATTTCGCGCACAGCGCGCGTCCGGTTTCGTCATAGACTTTATTTAAAATATCGGCTATGCGTATATCTCTTGCAGCGTCGGAGATATATTTATGCCCGAGCGCCGCTCCGAGATATGACACTGTCCCGTTTGCCGCGTTGTATGTATAGAATTTGCGCTCCAGATATCCCGCGAAATTATGTATCGGCTCCACTCCGGCGATCTCGGGCAGGGGAGCCGCAAGGCCGCCGGCGTCAAGGGGCAGGCGCCAGTAATCCTGCACGCAAACGCACAAGGGGTCGCATGCGAGCATATCGGCGCCGGGTTCGACAGCCGAGCGCATGACGACGGCTTCGGCAAATCCCGCTTTGATCTCCGGCGCGATGAACGATACCCCGTTTTTGAGTATACCGGCGGGCTGTTTCCAGTTTTCACAAGTTATGACATTCACAATTCCGGGCGCGGCGCTTTTCAGCGCGTCTGCCAGCGCCGGAATAATCGCAGGCAGATTTTTTCCGCCCACCGCGGTGAATATCACCCGTGCGTCGCGGGCTTCGGCGTTGATTTTTTGTTTGTCACAGGCCCATATCGCGCGCCAGCCGCGCACGACGCTGTTTTTTTCCGGGGCCCCGAAAACGTTCACGGTATATTCGCCGCGCGCATTCATAAGTTCCGTCAATTCGCTGCTCTCTTCGATAAAAGCGAAATCACGGCCCGACAAAAACAAAAGCTGTCCGATAAAACCGCGCGATATCTTTCCCGCTCCGAAAATCATGCATTCAGCCATGTTTACCGCCTTTCTTTATTATGAATTTTCCTTACCAAAACAATTCCCGCGTATCAAGCCCGTCGGTCATATCCCGCCAGGCGTTGTACATTCGTTTATACACTTCAAACCGGTAACGCAGCCGGCCGCCCAGAGCCAAATCGGGCTCCCATGTTCTTTGCTCGCGTTCCCATTCGCCTCCCGCCATTTTGACCGCTCCCATCGCCGATCCGCAGTCGGGCCTCTCGCCTATAACGGGTACTCCGAACAAAGACGCTTTGAGTATTCCCAAAATTTCGGCGCCGGACGCTTTGCCCGTTGTCTTTATGTGGTTTATTTCGGGGCAGCCGAGTTTTTGATAGATATCATACAGCGAAAATACTACGCCTTCGCATATGCTGTAGCTCAAATCCTCCTGTTTGCAGTTTTCCGAAATCCCGCAGAATACACCCCGCGCGCCCGAATCGAACACCGGAGCGCGTTCGCCTCTCACATACGGCAAAAATATCGGGGCCTTTTCGCGCAAAGATAAGCGGCTGCCGCCGTTTGCATCGGGTGAACTAAAACCCAAATTTGTCCGCGCCATATTCAAAGCCCTTCCCGATGACGCGGTCACGCCGTAATGCGCGTATAATCCAAAAGCTCCGAAACGCCCGATTATGAGCGGCGTCGGTTTGGCCTCGGCTGCCGTCACTCCGAAATGCTCGCTTGTGCCGGTGATATCAAAACATGTCCCCGCGTCTTTTATATCCATTCCGACAAGCGCGCTGTAAAAATCGCTGTATCCAACACAAACGGGAGTCCCTTCGCATAGCCCGGTCAGAGAAGCGCCGTTTTTGTCGATTTGCGCCCATTTCTGTATTACAGGCAGCCTGTTTTCATCTATACCCGCGTATTTTATAAGTTCCGGCACATATTTTTCCGCGTCCCAGTCCGCCAGCCCGCGCCATGAAGCCGCGTCGCTGTATAGACTTCCGGTGAGTAACGCACAGAGCCAGTCTTTGGGCTGCAACAGGACGCAATCGCCGAGCATTCCGGGATATGCGTTTTTGATATACAGTATATTTGGCAGCGGATATGAAGTCAGGTTCGGGTGATACATGCCGGTCATCGCGAAAAACGCCTCGCAGTCGATTTCAGCCAAAACTTTTTTGAGAAACGTCTCCCGCCCCGCGGTATGCCACGGCAGCCACAGCCTTATATCATCCAAATTATCGCGCGGCGCGGTTATATAGCTGCCCGCTTGTCCGGTCATTCCGATTGATTCCGTATTTTTCAAATCAATCTGCCCGCCCAAACGGCCAAACATATCCGCCAGCGCCGAAATCATTCCCTTTGGCCCGTCTTTATCGTAGGAAGCGCTTAAAACAACCGGCTCTCCGAATCCGGCCGCAAAACATTTTATTGAGGATGTGCCCAAATCTATCCCGATAACTTTTTTCATGATTTTATTATTTACCTTGTTTTTGCGTATTTTTTGTGTTATAGCGGTTTGATTTAATCTGCGGAAAAACGCATCGGGTAGGGGCGCACAGTGTGCGCCCGTGATTTCAGACCGGCGCAGGGTATTTACGCGGACGAACGCTGTTCGTCCCTACAGTAATTCCGTTCATTTTATCAATTTGCTATAATATATATCATATTATTAAATTTTCAAAATGTCAAGATAAATTTTTAAAAAATCTTCAATTCGCAAAGTTAAAATTTTCATGCAAAAGAGCGTATTTTTATGCGCCCTTTTTACGCTCCTGTGCTATTTGTCAACAATTTCAATCGACGAAAAAAGTTTTATATTTTGTATTTAATTTATTTACATTTTATTTTTCACTTTGGACTATAATTTCACTTATAATGATGATAAGCGAAATGCTTGTCATCATTAACTTTTTGGAAGGCAAAACCGATGAAAAAATTCGATATAATATTAACGCTGATTTTGCTTGCTTTATCCCTAACTTCATGCTCCAAAGAAAAAAATCTCCTTGGCAACAATATCAACAACAGTGTCCTTTTGAATAATGCGGTCTGTGAAGACAAAAATTATATATATGTCGCAGATATCGAAAACGGCATCAAAAAAATTGACAAAAAAGATAATTCGGTAACAATATTACGCCATAAAGGAGGCAATTTGAATCTGCACAATAATTATTTGTATTACCAGGACATATATGAAGGAAACCTTTGCAGGGTCAGCACAAAAGAAACTGATGGAGATGCTGAATTACTGTTGGGCTACAAAGATTCTTACTTTATGTTTGATGGGGTGATATATCTTGTTTGCATTTACAATGATATATTTTGCATGGATGCGGATGGAATGAACAAAAAAATGGATTCATCTTTTGACAGGAACGAAAAATATTTTATTTGCGGGTATGACAGCAAATATATATACATCATACGTAAATATGACTACACTTCCACAGTAAATAAAGATGGCCTTTCACTTACGTTTGAATATTTTTTATCGAGGAAAACCCGCGGCGGGGAAAATTTCGAAAATTTGTTTCCTGTGTATTCCGGCTTATACGATGAGGTAAACAAATTCCTGCTTATATGCAATGGCTATTCATATTACGCTATCAATGGAAAAATCGTTAGAAACCAGCTTGAAGTAAATGCTCCGGCGGAAGTATTATACGAAGATGAGTCGGCGGAAAGATTTAAATTGATAGCCGTGCTCGACGAATATATATACTTCAAAGATTGTATAAATGAAGATATCATATACAAATTGACTATCGACGATAAAAATGTAGAAGTCATAGACTTGCCGCACGAAAACATAATATTTTATGTAGATGATTCAAAAAACCGCTTGAACTATATAAAAGATGACGTAATATATACATTAGACTAATTAACGGAACTCGGTTAACGTGAATTCGGAATTTTCATGATTTCGGCAAATCAAAAATTTTCTGCGTGAACCTATAGATAAACAGCGCCGCGTCTGCCCTCGTCAAATTTTCGCCGCTCACTTCCGTGTCCATCAAATAACCGGCGGAAGATACAAGATACGCGGCAAATTCTTTTGCGCTTATTTCTTCTCGAGGCTTGAATTTGCCGTCCGGAATATCACCAAACACCCCCGCGGCCGCGAGGTTTTCAACCGCCTCTTTTTCGGCGGGGGAAAGGCCGCCGATATCGTCGTATGCGGCGCGGTGTCTTTTTTTCATTTCGCGTATGGCCTCCAAACGAAGCGGTTTTCCGCTGCCGCGCAGTTCAAAGTATGTCGGGCAGATCCAGCCGCCTTCGTCATTTTCGTTCCAGGCGTAAACAATAACTGAATTGAATATGGTCTGATTTTTGTTTTCGGCGTTGAAATTAAAAGCGTTTTCGATGTTTTGCGCTATTTCTTCGGGTGTGCCCTGTTCTGCGTATTGATTTTTAAAATCCTCATAATCGGGCTCCCACGGGGTGGGGTTATCGTAACGCGGCCTTTTATCCCAGCCGGAAGTGATCTGCGGCACGAATTGCGATCCGGTTTTTTTCATGCTGTTCCATAAGAGCGCGTCGTTTTCCATGACGGCCGAATACGGACAGCCCGCCGACGGCGTGCCGCCCGTGTACAGGCTTATCGCCTGCAATCCCAGTTCAGAAGCGATCATGGCCGCTTTCGGGATATTGAAATTCATTCCTATGATGTATGGTTGGAAAACTCCCGCTTTTTCGCATTTATTGCGAAAAGTTTCCAAGCTGTCTTTTATCGGCCAATCCGCTTCGAATATATATACCACAGGGCGCCCGTCGGCTGTTTTTTGATAATACGGTTTTTTGAACTGCTCGATATAATCGTCCCATTCGGCCCAATCGCCGACAAACCTCTGGCTTTCAAATATGGCGCACCATTTTATGCCGTTTCTGTACAAACTGTTCTGATAGGCCTTGCGCGCGAAACTCATGCCGCCTTTGTAATGCAGTACGGCGAAATAATCTATGCCGTATGTCTTGGCAAACTGTATTTCCTTATCGACGATTTCCTGTTTCGCGCCGTCGATAAACACTTCGTTCGGCCCGGTGATTTCTGCGAACCACGGAATTCTGAAATGATATTTTTCCGGGGAGAGCGAACGGTTTACGGCAATCCCCACATCGCCGTGACGGTCGCCCGTCCACGCATCCCAGCGAATCGCCCCTATAAGCGGCCTCTCGTTGCGCAAAGACGTATCCATAAAACAACTTACCCTTTCTTCTATTTCACTTCAAACTCATAATTCCCGCCGCCGGCGTTGTTTATGACAATATAATCACCGTCGTTTTCGGTTTTTAAACCGCATTCACACGCGGGCTTTCCGTTGATATGGATTTCGCCGCCGCCGATTTTCGGCAGATAAATTTGAGCGGTCGTCCCATACGGCGAAATCAGCGAGGCGGCAAATGAATCCGATGTTTTTTTCCATTCGAATTCGATATCGCCGTATATCGTGGGAACGCATCCTTCGGCGTAGTCCATTCCCGCAGTCATCGGTTTTACTTTGTACTCCGAAAACCCCGCTTTGAGCGGCTGTATTCCGAGCATATATCCGCTCATGATATGCGCCATCGCCGTGTCCGGGTGCGACAAGTCGCCCCAGTTGGCGCCGTTTGCCTGCCCGACGGGATATATCATGCATTCCCATGTCGTACACGGCCCCCTGTCGTCGTCGAGGGGGGAAAACCAGTCTATTCTGTTTTTGGGCTCGTACAAACGCCCGATTGCCTCGCGGTCAAATCCGTATTCGTAGAATCCGCGTATGACAAGGCTCACTATTTTGCCGTGGAAAAACTCTTCAGCCATGAAACGGTCCCGTATTTTTTCGGCGGCGCCGTTATCCACAAATTTTACGGCCATAGCCAGGGCGTTGGACATAAAACAATAGGCGTCGCTGCCCTTGTGCGTGGTAAAATATCCGTCTGAATGCCATAAATATTTGTTTATCCCCTCGCGCATGACTTCCGCTCTTTTTTTAAATATTTGCGCGTCGCTGTGAAATCCCAGATTTTCGGCTATAAACGCCCCGTCCGTCAAAGCGTCCCAAATCAGAATATTATTGTATGTGTATTTTCCGATGGTCTGCCCGAGGACATGATCCCACAATCCTTTTGAAGTGTCGTAACGCTGAAAATGAAGGCCGTCCGCTTCGGTATAATCCCATAGATAATCGAGGTCGGCTTTCATAACGCCGTACATTGAAGCGCAAGTTTCCAAATCGCCCGTATAGAGCAGGTAATCCGCCAGAGTCGGCACGAACCAGGCCGAAAATATATCCGACTGGTAATACCCGTAATCGCCGATTTTGGGCGGTTCTTTGTTTTCCGGATAACATGTGGCCCATACATACCCTTCCGGAGTGGTGTTGAAGGCGAACATCAAAAGCGAATCGCGCATATAGGAATATCCCTTGAATGTGTAATACAAATTGCGGCCCGCCCAGTCCAAATCGCCTATCCACGGGAGCCTGTCGCGTTTGGCCCCGTCCGCCACAAACGACAATGTGCGGCCGAAATCCCATTTATCCAAACCGGATTTAAAATTGTCGTAAAACAACATTTCCCCGCCGGGGGACCGCAATATGGCTTCCCCGAAAAACGCCCATTGATCCAACCCCTGGCAAAAACCGCAGGAGCCGTATTCATACGTGCCGTCAGTGGTGACGTCTATCAGCGATCCGTCGAGATATGTCGTGAAAACGTCGCCGGAAACGACTGTTTTTATGTGATATTCCCGGTTGTCCAAAACACCAGAATCGAGAGCTTTCGCGTCTTTTATATTTTTGTAAACGCCGTCAACCCGGCGTTTCGCGTAAAATTTACCGTCGAGGTCCAGCCTGAAAATAATGCAGTTATCTTTATTCAGCGCTCTTACCACCCATCCGAGCGACGATACCGGACCCGGGTTTTTGGTTATTGACGCGGTAAATTCAAACGAATAATTTGACAATTTGTAAAGACCGGCGTCGGCGATGAGCCCGACGCCGTTCGCTTTTGACAGACCGCGCGCGGCGAGCTTTTGGTTGCCCTTTACCACTTCCCACATATTCGAGTTCGCAAAAGACGCAATCTGGCAGGTATAAGCCGAAGAATACCATAAACCCGTGAGATTCTTATCCGAACAATCGAAATAGCCTTCATATTCCGAGCGGTCGGAGACGTTTTCTATGTAATACCACTCCATTTCAATTTCTCCCGCCGTGTCGAGCTGGAAGCGCACCGCGCGCTGCTGCCCCTGTATCATGGGAGAGGCATAAATGCCGGGCGCGGAAATCGTGTACAATTCATATCTGTACGGATTGGCCGGGGCAGCGGGCAGTTCCACCCCCAAATAAGTGGCCGTGCCGCGGTTGTAATCTCCGTTTTCGCCGTGTACCGGGTGGAGCAGGTGATCATACCAGTCCGAATATGAAATACGAAGCACCGGATTTCCGGTTTGGGATTTTATTTTGAACACCGGATAACCGCCGGGAGTGGATTTTCCCATGTCCATGATAAAAAACGGTTTGTCGCCGGTTTTTTGGGATATGAGCTTTGCGGGCAGGCAGCCGTCATTTAAAATGTTTTCAGCCCCGGTTATATCCCCGTATGTATACTTTACCTTTGTGCCGCAGCATTTTAAAGGGCATGTCAGCACATATTTTTGCATTTGCGCTTTTTTTTCGCTTTTCATAAAAAAATCCCTTTCCTCAAAGTTATGATATATTGACAACACTACTGTGATATGGTACAATTGATTGTAATAAAAACAGGGAGGTCAGATAATGCAAATACGCAAAACGGCGGTTGCCGATATTGATTCGGTAATGCAAATATACGCGGAAGCGCGTGAGTTCATGCGCGAAAACGGAAATCCGACGCAGTGGAAAGACAAAAATCCGCCGCAAAGCCTGATAGAAGGGGATATACAACAAAAAAAAAGCTATGTATGCGTCGAAAACGACGAAGTCATCGCAGTTTTCTATTTCGCCGTCGAATGCGAGCCGGTCTATAACTCGATTGCCGGCAACTGGCTCAGCGACGAAATATACGGCGTGATCCACCGGATCGCGAAACGCCGTCAAGCGCCTAAGGGCGTGGGGCGCTTTTGTATAGAATGGTGCATCAGGCAATGCGGAAATATAAGAATCGACACGCACGAAAACAACGCGCCCATGCGCAAGCTGCTCGGCAATCTCGGCTTTGTCTATTGCGGGGTTGCGCGCTATCCCGACGGCGGCGAACGCATGGCCTTTCAGAAAATCTAAATGCCGCTCAAAACGGCCTTTATCGCTATCGCGCATTCCACGCGCTTTTTTTCCATTTCACAGGCGATTTCATAGGGCTCATATATGCTGCCGCTGAAATTTTCGTTGTTGGCGGGGCAGCCTCCGCCGCAAAAATATTTTGCCCAGCATTTTTGGCACTTCTCGTTTGATACTATGTTGTTTTCGTAAAACCTGCCCATCAAATCCCGGTTCAGGGATATATCCGGCGTGTTCACGTTTCCGAGCCTGTATTTTTCGTTTCCGGCAAACTGGTGGCAGGGGTAGATGCCGCCGTTTGGCGTCACGGCTGCATATTCGCTTCCGGAACCGCAGCCTTTCGCGCGTTTTTTCGCGCAGGGGCCGTTTTCCAAGTCTATGTTGAAATGAAAAAAATTGAAAGTTTCCGCCCTTTTTCGCCCGCGCCTTATCATTTCCTTTGCCAGAATTTCATATTCCCCGAAGACCGCGGGCAAATCCCGCGCATTTATCGCGTAACCGCTGCTTTCTTCTGCCACCACCGGTTCTATCGATATGTTTTCAAATCCGAGTTCCCGCATATGCAGCGCGTCCTCCGCGAAATTCAGATTTTTTTTCGTGAAGGTGCCGCGTATGTAATAATCCCTGTAATTCGGATTTTTTCGTTTTGCAACCAACTTTTGGTACAGGGGAACGATATCCGCATAGCTGCCGCCGCCGTTCGCGTATTTGCGCATTTTGTCGTTTGTCTCTTTTGTCCCGTCCAAGGACAAAACCACATTGGAGATATTTTCGTTTATGAAATCTATTTTTTCCGCATCCAGCAGCGTGCCGTTCGTGGTCAATGTGAAGCGCACGTTTTTGTTGTATTTTTTTTCGAGCGCGCGCGTATTCGAGACGGTGTTTTTTACCGTTTCGAAATTGAGCAGGGGCTCGCCGCCAAAAAAATCCACTTCCAGGTTTCTGCGGTTTTTAGAATTTTCCATCAAAAAGCGCATGGCGGCCATCGCCGTTTTTTCACTCATCAATTTGTCTTCGCCGTTTTCGGAACCGAAACTTCCCCCCCCGGCAAAACAATACGCGCACTCCATGTTGCATTCGTGCGCCACATTCAGGCACAGCGCCTTTACCGGCGTTTCTTTGGAATACTCAAGTGCCAGATCTTCTTCCTGAGACGAAAATATACAGCGGCTCTCATACAGCTCCAAAAGCTCCGAGTATGCTTTTTTCACCTCGGAGCCCTCGTATTTCGCCAGTGAATACCTCAAATCCACGGGGCATTCCCCCGGTAGCTCCCTTTGCTTGTTTTTTTCGAGCTCCGTTTCGAGATATCCGGCCATTTGCGACGCGACGTCGCTCATCAGATGAATTGTTCCGCTCTCGACGTCGAGCACGATATTGTATCCGAAAAGCGTATATCTGTGTATCATTTTTGATTGTTTTCGCAGCTCTGGTTGGCCACCGTGCAGGAAGTCTTGCAGGCGGACTGGCAGGACGCCTGGCATTCGCCGCATCCCGTCGTTTTTTTGTTTTTTGTCTTGCTTAGTTTGGGGTTGAGTGTTCTTATATGCGCGTTTTCCCTGGTTTTTTCAACTCTTGTCGTTTCCATTTTTGTTTATTTTTCCTCCGGTATATTTTGGTTTTGACTCATTATACCACACGGCGCGGCAATTGTCAATTTAAATTGTAAATTTTTTTTAAATCCTTGACATTCGATTCGAAATGTGGTAGAATCAAAACCAGAGTTCGGAAAAACCCGCGCATTCGGGAAAGTTTATAAAGAGAGCCGGTCCCATGGGCTGAAAGGATCGTTTAAACGAGTAGTTGCGCGGCAACATTTTCCGAAAAATTCCCGGGCTTTTTTTGTAAAATACAATAAATTTAAGTGGGCTTTTTTGGGCCAATGCAGGTGGCACCGCGGGGAAAATATTCTCGTCCTGGAACAAAAATCGATTTTTGTTGATTTTGTCTCCCGGGCGTTTTTTATTTATTTAACGAAAGGAAAAAACAAGCATATGCAAAAAAACATGTACAGAACCCATAACTGCGGACAATTAGGCGAATCCGACATAGGCAAAACGGTCGGCTTGGCCGGCTGGGTCGATACGATACGCGATCACGGCGGTATAATATTCATCGATTTGCGCGATCATTACGGCCTGACGCAAATCGTCGTCTATGACGACGGTTTAATTTCCAAAATCGGCAAAGAATCGGTCATATCAATTATCGGGACAGTGGTTTTGAGGAATGAGGAAACCGTAAATCCGAAAATAGCGACGGGGTATATAGAAGTCAAGGCCGAAACGCTCACGGTTTTGAGCAGGTCTTTGACAAATTTGCCGTTTGAGATACGCGAATCGACGGCGACAAGGGAGGAAGTGAGGCTCAAATACAGATTCTTGGATTTGAGAAACCCGCAGATGCGCCAAAATATAGTGACGCGCGCGAAAATAACAAGCCATCTCCGCAGGAAAATGGAAGAATTGGATTTCGTCGAAATACAGACTCCGATTCTGACTTCTTCTTCCCCCGAGGGCGCGAGGGACTATATCGTGCCCAGCAGAAAACATCACGGCATGTTTTACGCTCTGCCCCAGGCCCCCCAGCAGTTCAAGCAGCTGCTCATGGTTTCGGGATTTGACCGGTATTTCCAGATAGCGCCGTGTTTCCGGGATGAGGACTCGAGGGTCGACCGTTCCCCCGGCGAATTTTACCAGCTCGATTTTGAAATGGCGTTTTCCACCCAGGAGGACGTGTTCGCGGTTTTGGAAGATGTGTTTTATGATACATTCACAAAATTTTCGGACAAATATGTCTCCCCGGCTCCCTTTATCAGAATACCGTATAACGAAAGCATGCAAAGATACGGCTCCGACAAACCCGACCTGCGAAACCCGCTTGTCATAAGCGACCTCACGGACTTTTTTTCGGATGTGGATTTCAAGCCTTTCAAAAACAGGCCGGTGCGGGGGATCGTGGTCGAATGCGGCAGAATGCCGAACTCGTTTTTTGAAAGCATGCTGAAATTCGCCGGCGAAATAGGCATGAAAGGCCTTGGCTATATTTCCGTTCTCGAAAACGGGGAGCTGAAAGGGCCGATTGCCAAATTTTTGTCCGCCGAAAAACAGGCCCAAATGACAAACATTCTGAAAATGAAAGAATTTGACACGCTGTTTTTCATATCGGACGATTTGAAAACGGTGAACAAGCTCGCGGGGCAGATAAGAATGGAACTGGGCAGGCGCATGGGCCTCATCGATGAAAACAAATATGAAATGTGTTTTATCGTGGATTTCCCCATGTATGAGATAAACGAGGAGACAAACAAAATAGATTTCGGCCACAACCCGTTTTCAATGCCGCAGGGCGGCCTCGAGGCGCTCATATCAAAAGATCCGCTCGAAATACAGGCGTATCAATATGACTTCGTGTGCAACGGCGTCGAGCTCACCTCGGGCGCAGTCAGAAACTACAACCCGGAGATATTGGTCAAGGCGTTTGAGCTCGCCGGTTATGACGAAGAGACCGTAAAAACCAAATTCGGCGGGATGTACAACGCGTTCCAGTTCGGAGCGCCGCCGCACGCGGGCGGGGCGCCCGGCATTGAGCGGATCGTGATGCTTCTGACCGGCGAAAAAAATATACGGGAAGTCACGGCGTTCCCCATGACCGGAAACGCCCAGGATTTGATGATGGGCGCTCCCGGCCCGGTCACCGAGGCGCAGCTCAGGGAAGTGCATATAAAAATCAGATAATCAAATATTAGCGACAGGAGGGAAAAAATTTATGTATGATTTGGAAAAGCTGGAATCGTTTTCAAAGATAAAACTGAGCGAAGAAGAAA
Source organism: Oscillospiraceae bacterium (assembly GCA_009785015.1). The sequence goes on from WQXD01000011.1 coordinate 24,911, forward strand.
AAATCAAAGCCGGGCAGTTTTTCGATTTCTGGATTTTGAAATTCCGCGAACTCGAAAATACAAACACGGAAGATGTCGAGCCGCTTTTTGGAGTATCAACGCTCGAAAACGTGACGCGGGAGGACGCCGCCGAAAAGGAGTTCGGCGCGGATGTAATCCTCGAAAACGCGCCCGACCAATATGACGGATATTTCGCCGTGCCGAAAATAATTGAATAGGGAAGGGAACAATCGCATGAAAATCGCAGTTGACGAAAACATATTTATAAAAGGCGAAATATGCGCGGCGGGCTCAAAAATGCTGTATAATTTCAAGGCCCCGTATTCCGCCACTGTCATAAACAAACTGAAAGCCGCCCAAATGACAATTTCCTGCCGGACGAAGACCGGCGAATTCGGAGGCCGGCCGCCAAAAAAAGAAAGCGCCGCCGACGCGGTCGCCTCGGGTTTGGCCGACGCGGCCTTGGGTATTGACTCCGGGGGCGGCGCGTACCGCTTGGCCGCCGGGAGCGGGGTTGTGTATATAAAGCCGACATACGGGACCGTTTCGAGATTCGGATTGGCGGCAAATGTGTCTTCCGTGGACCAGATAGGCGTCTACGCCAAAAACTTCGGCGACGGGTTTTATGCGCTGTCCGCCGTTTCGGGCCACGACGCAAACGACCCGCTCACTTACCCGGCCGAAAAATATGAGTACGACGCGAAAAAGATCGACGCGAATCAATTGAAAGTTTTTGAAACGGATATCGACGCTTTCAAATACCGCGATTGCCTCGAGCCGGTTTATCTCATTGTTTCAGCGGCGGAATTTTACTCCAACACATCAAAATTCGACGGGCTGAAATACGGTTACAGAACCGAAAATTTCAAGGATTTGAACGATATGGTCATAAATTCGAGAAGCGAAGCTTTCAGCGCCGAAACAAAATTAAAAACGCTGATGGGGGCATATGTTTTATCGGAGGGGCAATTCGAAAAATATTATTACAAAGCGGCGCAAATCAGGCGGCTCATAAAAGAAGAACTCGCCGTTTGGTTTGAAAGCTTTGACATTGTCACACTTCCCCTGTCCGACGAATCGGCCGCGCTCGCCAACCTCACGGGCTGCCCCGCGGTAATTGCCAAAGAAAAGATCATGATAGCAAAAGAATTTGACGAAAACAAACTGTTCGCAATCGGAAGGGAAGGGTAGAAGTATGCGATATGAAGCTGTAATGGGGATCGAAGTCCATGTAGAGCTTTCCACAGAGTCAAAATTGTTCTGCGCCTGTTCGGCGAAATTCGGAGCGGGGGCAAACGAAAACGTATGTCCCGCCTGCGCCGGAATGCCCGGGTTTTTGCCCGTGCTGAATAAAAAAGCGGTGGAGCTCGGAATCAAAGCCGGGCTTGTCACCGAAAGCGAAATAACAAAAAAAATCACATTCGACAAAAAAAATTATTTTTATCCCGATCTGCCCGCGGGCTTCCAGATAACCCAGTGGTTTTCCCCCATATGCAAAAACGGCCGCGTGTCAATAGAGACGAAATCCGGCGCGAAAACAATCAGGCTCAAGCAGATCCATATAGAAGAGGACGCGGGCAAATTGGTCCACGCGGCAAATTCAAGCTCGTCGATGGTCGACTACAACAGGGCAGGGGTGCCCCTCATCGAAATAGTCAGCCAAGCGGATTTCGCGAGCGCCGAAGAAGTGGTCGCCTATCTCAAAAAACTCCAGTCGCTTTTGGTGTACGCCGAAGTATCGGACTGCAAAATGCATGAAGGCTCGATGCGGGCGGATGTGAACATTTCAGTCCGCGAAGAAGGCGAAAAAAAGCTCGGCGTAAAAACGGAACTGAAAAATATGAACTCGTTTAAGGCGATTGTAAACGCCGTCGAGTATGAAACCAAACGGCAGACCGAGGCGCTCGAAGCGGGCGAAAAATTGATTCAGGGGACAAGGCGCTGGGACGAGGAAAAAAACATGAGTTTCCCGATGCGAACCAAGGAAGATGCCACGGATTACCGGTATTTCCCGGATCCCGACATCATGCCGCTCGCAATAGGGGAAAAATGGATTGAAGAAATAAGAAACTCGCTTCCGGAGCTCGCCCATCAAAAATTCAGGCGTTTTGCAGACCAATATGCCTTGAGCGAATATGACGCGAAGATTCTGACCGAAAACAAACGCCTGTCCGAGATTTTCGAGGAAACAACCGCTCTTTGCCAAAATCCGAAGGAAACCGCGAACTGGCTGATTGTGGAGCTTTTGAGCCTGATCAAAAACGACGGCAGGGAAATTGAAGACGTGCGCATCGACTGCCGGAAAATCGCGGAGCTCATAGGGCTCGTCCTCGAAAATGCGATAAACCGTCCCTCGGCAAAGGAAATATTCGCGAAGATATACCGCGAAAACGTAGATCCGAAACAGTACGTCAAAGAACACGGCCTCGGCATGATCTCCGACAGCGGCATGCTGTACAATGCGTGCTTAGATGCGATAGCTGAGGATCCGGACGGCGTAAAAAAATACAAAAACGGCAACGCGAAGGTATTCGCGGCGTTTGTTGGCACGGTGATGCGCAAAATGAAGGGCAAGGCGAACACCGCGCTCATAAACGAAATTTTAAAGAAGATGCTCGAGGAAATGTAAAAGGGAAGAGGCGTAATTTATGGATTTAAAAACTTCGGAAAAAAAAGCTTTCCTGCCGGTAATTTTGGGCAGCGATGAGAACGCCTACGGAATGGCTCGGGCATTCCACGAAAAATACGGCGTAATACCGGCGGTCATGTGCAAAGCGGTGTATCCCGCTTCGAGATACACCAAAATCATGGATATAATAAAAATCGACAATCTGGACCGCGAGGATATCTTCATCGAAAATATACAAAAAACCGCTCGGGAAAAATTGAAAAGTCACGAAAAGCTCATACTCGTGCCGTGCTCCGACTATTACATCGAATACGTTTCGAAAAATGAAAATATCCTCGGGAAATATTTCTGCAACAAATTTATCCCGTATGACTTGCTGCAAAGATTCGGAACAAAAGAAAAGTTTTACCAAATATGCGACGAATTCGGGCTCGTATATCCAAAAACCGTGGTATGCGAAAAAAAGGACCGGATGAATATAGCGGACAATCTGCCCTTTGATTTTCCGGTCATAGTGAAACCCGACAACAGCAACAGCTACGATTATCTCCACAGCGAATTCGAGGGCAAGAAAAAAGTGTTTTTTGTTTGGTCGAAACAGGAATACATCAAAATCATAACCGAAATGAACAAATCGAGTTATGACGGCCGCCTCATAATACAGGATTTTATTTCGGGCGACGACACCCTGACGCGCACGCTGAATTGTTATTCGGACAATGGCGGAAAGGTAAAGCTGATGTGTCTCGGACAGCCTCTGATAGAATCGTACGCGCCCCTTGAACTCGGCAACTACGCCGCGCTTATGACCGATCACAACACGGAAATATTCGAAAAATTCAAAAAATTTCTGGAAGATATATGTTTTGTGGGGTTTTCCAATTTCGACATGAAATTCGACAAAAAAAGCGGGGAGTACAAACTGCTCGACATAAACCCGAGGCAGGGGCGCAGCAGTTTTTTCGTCACCTCCGCGGGTTATAACCTGGCGGAGTTTTTGGTCGACAACTGCGTTTTCGAAAAGGAATCCGAGACGGTCTATGTAAATACCGACAGGCTCTGGCTCTCGGTTCCAAAATCGGTGATATACAAGTATGTAGACAACCCCGAAGCTTTGGCCCGCGCCAAAAGGCTCATAAAAGAAAAAAAATACGCCTATACGCTCCTTTACGGAAAAGACTTCAGTTTAAAGCGGTTTTTGTACATCAAAAGGTATTACAATAAACGCATAAAAGAATACAAAAAATATTTTTTCAAAAAGCCCTGACGTATAAAAAAAAAGAAAGGTGGAAAAAAGCATGAGTAAAGCGAAAATTATTTTAAACAAAGATTATACAAAAGGCAAAATTGACAACCGGATTTACGGGTCATTTGTGGAACACTTGGGCCGGGCTGTCTACGGAGGAATATATCAGCCGGAGCACCCGTCGGCGGATGCAAACGGGTTCAGAACGGACGTTATAAACTTAGTCAGAGAATTAAACCTCCCTGTAATCAGATACCCCGGAGGGAATTTCGTTTCGGGGTATAACTGGGAGGACGGCGTCGGGCCGGTTGAGTCGCGCCCGAAAAGAAAAGAACTGGCGTGGAATGTGATTGAGCCGAATATCGTGGGGACAAATGAATTCGCGTCGTGGGCGAAAAAAGCCGGCTCGGAAGTTATGATGGCGGTGAATCTCGGCACCCGCGGCGCGGACGCGGCGAGAAACCTCGTCGAATATTGCAATTGCCCGAGCGGGACCTATTTGAGCGATTTGAGAATCAAGCACGGGGCAAAAGAACCGCACAGTATAAAACTGTGGTGTTTGGGCAACGAAATGGACGGTCCATGGCAAATCGGACATAAAACCGCGCGCGAATACGGACGCCTTGCGTGCGAGGCGGCGAAGCTGATGAAATGGACAGACCCGTCGATAGAATTGGTGGCTTGCGGTTCTTCGGGGTACGGTATGAAAACTTTCCCGTCGTGGGACGCGGAAGTCCTCGAAGAGACGTTTGATTTTACAGATTATCTTTCAATGCACCAGTATTACAGCAAGAATAATTTGACTACGCAGACATTTCTTGCAAGGACATTGGACATGGACGAATATATCAAAAAAACAATAGCGACCTGCGATTATGTAGCGGCAAAAAAGAAAAGCCGAAAAAAAATAAATATTTCTTTCGACGAATGGAACGTTTGGTCGACAGGCAGGGCGGACAATTTTTATCAGGATATATATTCACTCGAAGACGCTGTTCTCGTCGGGTCTATGCTCATCACCCTGCTGAAGCACGCGGACAGAATCAAAATCGCGTGTTCGGCGCAGTTGGTGAACGTTATCGCGGCGATTTTGACCGACGATGTCAGCGCGATCAGGCAGGCTATATTTTATCCGTTCATGCACGCGTCGCTGTTCGGCCGAGGCACGGCTTTGCAGACATTGGTCGATTGTGATAAATATGACTGCCCCGAATATACGGACGTGCCGTATGTTGACAGCGTTGCCGTTGAAACCGAAAAAGGCGTGACGCTCTTTGCCGTGAACAGAAGCAGCGAAGAAATCGTTCTCGAATGTTTGGCCGCAGGATATACAGGTTTAAAAAATCCCGCACATATTGCCATGTTCGAGGACAATATATTTGCGGCAAACACATTTGAAAATCCGGAGGCAGTCAAGCCTAAAAATATAAGCGATAATATAACCGTCGAAAATTCAAATGATATATGCAAACTCACAACGAAACTCAATCCGGTTTCGTGGAATGTGATACAGTTCTGAATGGATTGATTCAACGAACGATTGCGAATATAGTGAATCTCCCATTAGACCTCTTGCATAACTGTCATTGCGAGGCGGCTTGTCGCCGTGGCAATCCAGAAAAAACCGATATTCCGATGTACTGGATTGTTTCGCTGCGCTCGCAATGACGGCAATATAGAGGTTATGCATGAAGTCTATTGACAAAAGAATCAAAACGTGATAAAATGTAGAAAATGTGAAATTGATTTTGGGAGGGAAAACAAAATGCGTGAAATAATAATCGACGAGCAGTTCAAAGCGCTGTTGCCCGCGCTGGACGCGCAGACTTACGCGCTGCTCGAGGAGAGTTTATTGGCCAACGGCTGCCTGCATCCGTTGGTGCTGTGGAACGGAGTGCTGATCGACGGGCACAACCGCTACGAGATATGCACAAAACACGAAATCCCATACAATACGATAGACAAGGAGTTCGGGAGCCGCGACGAAGCGCTGATATGGATCATATC
>WQXD01000012.1 GCA_009785015.1 Oscillospiraceae bacterium
CCTTGGCTTTTCAATACTCGCGCCGCCGCTTATCTTATCTGCCACGAACTCCCAGACGGACGCCTCGGGTTCATATCCCGCCTGCGCCATATTTTCGAGATATATGCTTTCAGCTTCGATAAAAGCCAGACACCCGGCGCAGTGGCCGAGATGGCCGTCCACAAAGCCCCTGTCGTCCTCGGACAATTCGAGTTCCCGCGAATCTCCGGAATTTTCGGAGCCGCCGAAAACGATCAGTTCATCGTGAAGATATTCGTCCGCCATGGATTTTACCTTTTCGCAGTCGTTTTGATATGTATTTGATTGTACCGGAATTTTTGCCTTGGGCAAGCCGAACACCCCCTTATTGTATTATTATATCATATATTATATAAGACGGATATAAATCAAAAAAGTTCGCCGTTTTTGTTATTTGCCAATATATAATTTTTGAGTTTCTCCCTCGCGCGGTTCAGCCTGCTTTTTACCGTGCCGAGCTCGAGGCCGAGCATCTCCGAAATGCGCGCATAGCTCACATTGTTCAAATCCCTCAGCACTATAATCTCCCTCAGCTCCTCGGGGAGGGAGTTTATGATTTCGCGGATTTTTTCTATTTTTTCGGCTCGGAGAATCTGTTCTGAGGGGTCGCTGTCGAAATCCTGCAGCTCTCTGTCCGGTATTTCTTCGCCGTACCGGTCCGCGGCGGAAAGGGAAACCGTCTTTATCTTTTTCTCTTTTCTGTAGAAGTCGAAAATCAAATTCTGGCATATTCTGTAAATCCACGTCGAAAAGGCGCTGTCCGTCCTGTAGCTTGCGAGCATCTTGTAAGCGCGCAAAAAACATTCCTGCGATATATCCTGGGCGTTTTCCCTGTTATTTGTTTTTGACATGGCGAGATTGTATATCATTTTTTCATATTTTTTCACGATAAACTCGAATGAATTCGCATCGCCCGCCAAAACCCTGCCGATGATTTCGGCATCGCTTGCCACCTGTACGGCGCCCGTCACATAATCCCCCCTTTCTTCTTGTATCCGCGAAAGCTTCAGGCCGTGGGCTGCCTCGGTTCGACTATCAGTTTTATCGACGTCCTTATCTGGTCGTCTATCGTCAAATCGACAAAGGACGGTATACACACCAAATCGGTTTCGCGCAGCGCGCCGCGCGTTATCGCGACTGCCTTTATCGCCTGGTTGATCGCGCCCGCGCCTATGGCCTGAAGCTCGGCCCGCCCCGATTCCCTTATGGTGCCCGTCAGGGCCCCCGCCACCAAATTCGGATTTGATTTAGACGATACCTTTAAAACTGCATCCATAATTTTCAATCTCCCCAAAATTAATTTTCCGTAAAAATTACTCTTTTGATATCGATGCATTTGAAACCCCCGGTCTCTATTTTGCATATGATACCCTGAAGCGATACTTCCCCTTCGCCCACTTCGAATTTGACGGGGACATGAGTCAGAAATTTTTGAATTATCAATTCGTCCTTTATGCCCAGAATGGAGTCTTTTGGGCCAGTCATCCCCAGATCCGTTATATACCCCGCCCCGTTTTTGAGTATTGTCTCGTCGGCAGTCTGCACGTGGGTGTGGGTCCCGAAAATCACGCTCGCCTTTATGTTTTGCCGGTCGATATATTTCGCGAGGGCGTATTTTTCGCTTGTGGCCTCCGCGTGGATATCGATCACCGCGAAATCGTAATTGCCCTCCTCGCGCGAAAATATCCTGTCAGCCGCAAAAAAAGCCGATTCCATTCCCGGCTCCATGTAGACCGTGCCGAGCAGGTTGACAAAAAGCGCTTTGTATCCCGATATATCAATTATATTATACCCGGCGCCCGGAGAGGCGCCGGGATAATTGGCGGGCCTCAGGATATATCCGTTTTCATCCAAAAAACCGTAGATTTCTTTTTTCTGCCATATATGATTTCCGGTAGTTATCACATCCGCCCCTGCCTCAAAAACCGCGGCTGCGGATTTCGGGTCTATGCCGTTGCCGCCGGCTGCATTTTCCCCGTTTGCCACCACGCAGTCTATGGCGTTGTCAGCGCGCAGACTCCAGAGATTTTTTTTTATAAACTCGACTCCCGGGGCCCCGACTATATCCCCGACGCATAAAATATTTAAAAATCCCATAAATTTGACTTTGCGTTACCTCGCGTAGTCTATTATCCTGCTTTCCCTCACAAGGAGTATCTTTATCTGTCCGGGATATTCGAGCTCGTCCTCTATTTTTTTGACTATATCGCGGGCGAGAAAAACCATATTGTCGTCATTTACCTCATCCGGGCTCACGATAATGCGCACTTCGCGCCCCGCCTGGATGGCGTAGGATTTTTCTATCCCGTTAAACGAATTCGCGATTTCCTCGAGTTTTTCCAGCCGCTTTATATAGCTTTCGAGATTTTCGCGCCTGGCGCCCGGTCGGGCGCCCGAAATCGCGTCTGCGGTCTGCACTATGACGGCGAGCATGGTCAGGGGCTCCACATCCCCGTGATGGGCTTCGATTGCGTGGATCACCTCTTTGTTTTCCTTGTATTTTTTCGCCATGTCAAGCCCTATCTGTATATGGGAACCTTCCACTTCGTGGGTCATCGCCTTGCCTATATCGTGGAGCAGCCCCGCGCGTTTCGCCATGTTGACGTCGGCGCCCAGTTCCGCGGCTATCAGCCCCGAAAGATGCGCGACCTCCGATGAGTGGGCCAGCACGTTCTGGCCGTAACTCGTCCGGTATTTCAGGCGGCCGAGCAGCTTGACGAGTTCCGGGTTCACCCCGTGGACCCCGGTTTCGAATGTGACCCTTTCCCCTTCGGCTTTTATTATCGCGTCGACTTCCTTTTTGGATTTCGCGACCATTTCTTCGATGCGCGCGGGATGTATGCGCCCGTCCACTATCAGTTTTTCAAGCGTCAGCCTCGCGACTTCGCGGCGCACCGAGTCAAACGAGGACAGCGTTATCGCTTCCGGGGTGTCGTCGATGATCAAATCGACTCCCGTCAGGGTCTCTATCGTCCGTATATTTCTCCCCTCGCGCCCGATGATCCTGCCCTTCATCTCGTCGTTTGGCAGAGGAACGACCGAAACGGTGGCTTCCGACACATAGTCCGAGGCGTACCTCTGCATGGCGAGCGCCAATATATTTTTGGATTTTTTTTCGGCGTCCTCCTTGAAACCCTGCTCATACTCGAGTATTTTCACGGCGGATTCATGGCGGAGCTCGGATTCCAATTTTTCCATTATCAGCGCCTTCGCCTGTTCCTGGGTAAATCCCGATATTTCCTGCAATATCTGATCCTGTTTCTGGATTTTCTTTTGGGCTTCCGCCTCCAGCAGCGACAGCTCCGCCGTCTTTTTTACTATATTTTCATCTTTTTTCTCCAAGGCCTCTGTTTTCTTATCCAATGTCTCTTCTTTTTGAGCGATACGGCGCTCGAGTTTTGTGATTTCGCTTCTGCGTTCCTTTGCTTCCCTGTCCGCCTCGTTTTTCATTTTGATCACTTCTTCTTTGGCTTCGATCAGGAATTCCTTCTTTTTGGTTTCGGACATTTTAACAGCTTCGCTGACTATTCTCTTTGCTTCCGTTTCAGCGGAACCGATTTCGGTTTCGGCAAACTTCTTCCGGTAGGCGATTCCCGCAAAACCGCCCAGGGCCAGCCCGATTATCAAAGCCGCAGCGGCTATAATTACAGCTATGCCAATATTCAAAGTCAAAACACACACCTCCTTTTTGATATTTTCGATATTTTCGATAATTGATATATATTTATTCAGAAATTAAAATCAATACCTGCGTGTAATAATTATACTACAATTATTTCCGCCATTTATTAAAAGAATTAAAATAATTTCCGCTATTTTATGTATTTTATACAAACTTTTATAAATTGTCACATCTCAAATTCTTCGAATTTCAAATCAAACGTTTTGGCCGCGCCGCCGTCGTCTTCCGGAGAATCGCCGCCGTCGGCGGTTTTTTCCTCTTCTTTGGCGGCTGCGAGGGAATTTTGGGACGAGGAGCGGAAAGTGTCCTCCTCCTTTTTCAAAATTTCCCCGAAGAGCGCTTCGGGGTTTTGATACAATATATCGAGCACGGACAAAAAGTCGCGTATTATCTCCCTGGGCGTTATATACATATTCGCCCCCACCTTGGACATATACACTTTTAAAAACTCGAGGATGTCGTTTTCGCCCAATTTTTTTTCGTATTCGTAATATGTCTGGTGCAAAAGGCAGATCCGCAGCGCCAGCGCGAAAATTTCGTCGTCTGAAAGCCTCTCAAGGCGTATTATCGGCCCCATGAGGTTTTTGTATTTCGCAAAGACGAACTTCCCCTCGTTCAATCTGGATTTGAGGGCTTCGTAACTGTACAGCCCCCGCCGGTTGTCCTCGAGAAACTGCGGGGTGCCGCCCATGAATATCCCCAGCCCCTCCGCTTTTCCCTGAAGGGTGTCGTTGAACATGGACAGAATCTTTTCGTAGTTGTTCTCGCGCGATATCCTGTTGGTGATCTTATACAGATTCACGCATTCGTCGATAAAAACCACAAGCCCCCTGTATCCTATGCGGCGCGCGAAAACCGCTATGAGCTTTATGAAATCATACCAGTTGAAATCGTCGATGATAACGCCCGCGCCCAAATCGTTTTTCGCTTCGGTTTTTGTGGCGTATTCGCCGCGCAGCCATTTTATCGCGGAACTTTTGGTCGTTTCGTCGCCGTTTTTGTACGCGATATAGTATTTCAATACCACCGCCGCGAAGTCGAACCCGCACACGAGGTTTTCGAGATCATTTGAAATTTTTAAAATTTCGGCCGACATCTCGATTTCGAGCTCCTTTGAGTCCAGGGCGAATTTTTTTTCCGCGATGATTTTGGTTTGAAGCGACGAAAGCCAGCGCGAGACGATGGAGACGAGCGCGTTTCCGTCGGGTGACGAACGAACGGCGAGATTTGCCACGAGTTCCCTGTACACCGCCAGCCCCTGCCTGTTGGTCCCGGAGAGCCTTCTCTCCGGCGACAAATCCGCGTCGGCCGTGACAAAACCGCGCTCAAGGCAATGGTTGCGTATGAGCTGCAAAAGGAAACTTTTCCCGCTGCCGTACCGCCCGATGATAAACCGGAACGCGCTGCCGCCCTCGGAGATAAACTCAAGGTCGTTTGTAAAGGCGCTTATCTCCTCTTTTCTGCCGATGGCGATATATTCGAGCCCAAAACGCGGAACGACGCCCGAACCCACGGAGTTGAGCAGCGTCCCGAGTATCCGCTTGGGAATTTTGTTTTCGTTTTCATTCATAATTTCTGCTCCGTTTTGATGACTTCGCGAATTGAGACAATCATCTGACCCTTGTAATCTTCAATAATTTTTCTTTCCGCCGTGTCAAACACGATATCCCCGATAAAGTCCATGGCCTTTTCGTTTACCGCATCGATCACCGATTCGAGCATTGTCCCGTTTTCGGCCAGGAATTCGCCGCATACCGCGTCAAAATCCCCGTTGTTTTCGTCCATTTCAAACAGGCTTTCGAGCGCTTCGCGCTCCAGAGCGCTCAAACCCGCCGCGAACTTGTCCATATCGGTGAGCTTCGGTCCCCCCGGGCTTTCCATGGCTTCCAGAATATCGAAGATATCCTCGTCGTTTCCCGTGTCGATGGCGATAAATTCCCCGTCGTCCTTTGTATCGTCCGCCTCCGCAAAATCTTCGGCTTCGGCGCGCGCCGCGTTGTCCCTGAGCTGCAGCTCCACCAAGGTCATCGTCGTGTCCCAGGATTCTTTTTCGATCTCCGCCGCGGCCCGCATGTCCGGCTTAAATTCGGGCGGAGCGGGCATTTCTTCGGTTTCGGGCGCTTTTTTTGCTTTGGCCTTCGGCTGCCCGGCGGTCAGATGGGCGGCTTTGTAGCGTTTTACCGCCTCGGCCAAGCAGTCGGGGTATGCCGGAAGCGCGAGCTTCGATTTTATGCCTAGATAATCCCGAAGGGCGTTTTCGGCGCATCTCACGGTATCTGTGACGCACTGCCTGATATAGAAATTCTTGTATATGTTTTTGTATTCGACGGTTATCCTCTTTTTGTGCCCGTATACGCAAACGGCTCCCATGTAGCTCTCGCGGGTGGTTTTCAGCTTTACGCCTTCATCCGCCTCTTTTTTTATGAGGGCCGCAAATTCGGGCCCCGACAATGCCTCGTGGAGAAGGCCGGCGATATGGAGGTCGAAGGCCTCCTTGTTTTTTTCGGTGTAAAATTTGCTCTTTGTGTAATCGTACACTGAAAGGTTTTGCAGTATCATATTTGCGTTGTCTCTGTTTTGGAAAAAGTCGGGGCGCATATACATTTCGGGTATGGTGGCTATGTCGATTATATCCGGCAGAATTTCGCCTATGTCGTCTAAATTTATCCTGAAGTTGTTTATAAAGGAAAAATCGATGAGCCATTCGGCGATATATTTGTCAATCCGGGGAAATTCGCCGCGGTAGTTTTTCCATATGCCGACGATGTTTTCATACACTTTGCCGCAGCCGATCACATCCGAAAGGTTTATCTGCTCATACAGATACAAAAAAATATATGAAAGCCCGGTCTTGGGATATATGCCTTCTCGCACCTTGGAGCGCCAGAAAAGGTACCAGCAGAGCTGTTCGTGGGACAGCTCCCTGTACATGGGCCTGTATGAGAAAAAATACGCGTAATTGGCGCTTATGCAGGTCTTTTTGTAATATTTTTTCGCATCCTGCAAAAAATCCCCGAACAGCGCGAACCCTCTGCCCCACTGCTCTATTTTGCAGCTCACCGATATGCCGCTGTCCAAATTGTAATGACAGGCGCCGCTTTGGGTTTTCGGGGGCGTGCCGCCCGGCTCGTAGAGGTTTTGAATCGGCGCGGATTTCCGCGGCGCGGGCGCGGATTCATCGCCGAATTCGATTTCGACGGTTTGGAACCGGTCCGAATTATTTGTTGTGTTTTTCAAATCATCTGCCAGCATTCGCCAATCCGCTCCCGCGCGTTTTAATACTCCATCATATTATTTTACCACCAAATGAAAATAAAGTCAATAGTTAAAATATTCTTTTCGGCGTAAATTTTTTTGCCGTCCCGGATTTTTTTGAGGGAAGGCTTTTCGCGTTTTCGTGTTTTTCGTATGCCAGTATTATTTTTTGCACGAGTTTGTGGCGCACGACGTCCCTGTCGGTGAAATAGTGCACGGCTATATCGTCTATGTTCCTTAGAATTTTCACCGCTTCGACGAGCCCGCTTCTGGTGTCGCGCGGGAGGTCTATCTGGGTTATGTCGCCGGTGACGATCGCCTTCGAGTTGAAACCGAGCCGCGTCAGAAACATTTTCATCTGGGCGGGGGTGGTATTCTGGGCTTCGTCCAATATGACAAAGGAATCGTCTAAGGTGCGGCCCCTCATGTAGGCCAGGGGGGCGATTTCTATGATGTTGCGCTCGGCGTATTTCTGATACCCCTCATAGCTCAGCATTTCATAGAGCGCGTCGTACAGCGGCCGCAGATAGGGGTCTATCTTGTTTTGCAGGTCTCCGGGCAGAAACCCGAGTTTTTCCCCCGCTTCCACCGCCGGGCGGGTCAGAATGATCTTGCTGACTTTTTTGTTTTTCAGGGCGGTCACCGCCATCGCCACCGCCAGAAAGGTCTTGCCCGTGCCGGCCGGGCCCACGCCGAAAACGATGGTGTTTTTCTTTATGGCCTCTACGTAGCCCTTCTGGCCGACCGTTTTGGCCTTGATGGGTTTGCCCCTCGAGGTTATGCACACGCAGTCGTTGTCAAGGCCAGCGAGCTCATGCTTTTTTCCGTCGTTGACCATCGACATCGCGTAACTGATATTTTGCTCGGTCAGGGTTTCGTTGAACCCGAGCAGGTTCATGAGATACTCTATGGTGCCCGACGCCTTGCCGACGCCTTCTTCGGATTCGCCCGAAATTTTGATTTTGCCGCCGTCCTGATTTGAAATTTTCACCTTGAATTCATTTTCTATCGCTTCGGCGTTGCAGTCGAGTTCCCCGAACAAATAGGAAATTTTGTCGGGGTGTTTTATATCCATGTACAATTCCGTCATAAATTATTCTATTCCGCCTTCTGTAAATAATAACATACGCTCCATGCTCAAGCTTTGGCCTGCGGCGAGTGGGGGGATATTTGCATAAATTCTATTTTGTTGCCGTCGGGGTCGGCGCACCAGCACTGAGAATTTTTGTCCTTGCCCACCGAAGGGCCGGAGGTTATCTCTATATTGTTGGATTTCAGATGATCTGCGGCGGCATATATGTCCTCTACCCTCAGGCACAGATGGTGATAGCGGCTGTCGCCGTTTTTTAGTTGGTCCGGTTTTGCGTAAAACAATTCGATAAAAGAATTTTCCGCGATTTTTATATACTGTATCCACGGCTCCCCATGGTCGTCTTTGAGCGTGAAGGCGTGCGTAAAGCCGAGCCTGCTGCAATAAAAATCGATCATATTGTCCATTTGCGCGGTATGATAAGCCGTGTGGGCTATGCCTGAAACGATATTTTTCATAAAATTCAAAAACCTTTCTTTTAATAATATTTTTTTCCTGCTTGATCACGGCCTCGTGTCCATGCTGCCGAATCTGTACCCTTCTAAATCGAGGGCCGCGTATGTAAAGCCGTATTGCTTTAATGCGGCGCATATCCTCCCGGAGAGGCCGGGTTCGACTATTTTCGGAAATTGCTCAGGGTTTATCTCTATTCTCGCGATTGTGCCGTGTATCCTGACCCTGATTTGGGAAAATCCCAAACCGGCCAGCAGCTGCTCGGCTTTTTCGATCATGTCGATTTTTTCCCGCTGCACCGGATCGCCGTATGCGAAACGCGACGCCAGACAGGCGCACGACTGCTTGTTCCACGTCGGAAGCCCGAGCGTTTTTGACAATTCGCGGATTTCGGCTTTCGTAAATCCGGCTTCTCTCAGCGGGCTTTTTACCCCATGTTCAATTACCGCCAAAAAACCCGGCCGGTAGGCCTTGTCGTCGTCCGTATGCGATCCCTCCGCGATATACCGCAGATCATAGGGCCCTATGGCCCCTTTTATTTTCTTTAAAATTTCGTTTTTGCATAAATAGCACCGGTTCGGAGGATTTTGCGCGAATATGTCCCGGCACTCATCGTCGAAGTCGCAGATTATGTGTTTTATGCCCTCTTTTTCGCAAAATTCGGCGGCGCTTTCGATTTCCCTCTGGGACACGACGCGCGAGCGCGCGGTCACCGCCGCGGTTTTGCCGCCCAAAACGTCATATGCCACTTTTAGCAGCAGAGTCGAGTCGGCGCCGCCCGAAAACGCCACGGCGAGACTGCCGTAATTTTCTATTATCCCCCTCAGGTTTTCGTGCTTTTCGCGGATATCAATCATTTGCCTGCCTTCTTTGCCCTTTCTCAAAAAATTTGGTTCCTGCCTTTTGATTATACGCTATATCAAAGTCAAAGTCAAGATTTGTTTTGTAAAAAATATATAAATTATCGGGGTTTGTTATTGAAATTTTTTTTGCTTTGTGGTATACTGTCTTTATCGTGTGAATATAAAAACGGATTTTTGGAGTTTTGAATTTATGAACGGAAATGCCGAAAACCTCATAGAGCAAAAATGCTGCTACTGCGAGCATGCTTCGCCCATAAGCGAAACAAGCGGGTACATATGCAAGAAAAAGGGAATTGTCAGCTATAATTTCAAATGCAGGAAATTTGCTTTTGACCCGCTCAAGCTCTCTCCGATGCTGCCCGCCAAACCCCCGGAATATTCCCCGGAGGACTTCAAACTGTAATGAAAGGAATCAATGAAATGAAAGGAATGAGGGATAATGAAAATGTTCGATGATTTTAAAAAATTCGCATTCAAGGGAAATGTGATGGATATGGCGATAGGCGTGGTTATAGGGGGGGCATTCGGGAAAATAGTCACTTCGCTTGTAAACGACATGATCATGCCGCTTTTGACGCTTTTGACGGGGAAAATAAAGTTCGAGAACCTTTTTGTCGCGCTCAACGGTGAAACCTACGAAACGATAGAAGCGGCAAAAGATGCCGGGGCGGCCACGCTCAATTACGGTATGTTTGTCATCTCCGTGATCGATTTTCTGATAATTGCCGCATCCATATTCATCGTGATGAAACAGATAAACCAAATATCGAAAAAATTGCAGAAAAAAAAGGAGGAGCCGGAGCCGACCCTCAAAGAATGCCCTTTCTGCAAGAGCCAGATAAACATAAAGGCCACAAGGTGCCCGAACTGCACATCGCAGATGGAACCGGAACCGGATCAATCCGAACCGGCGGCCGAAGAGGAAAAAACAATTTAGGAGAGTGGTGTATATCAAAAATATAGCGGTGTTCGTGTCGGGCGGGGGCACAAACCTTCAGGCGGTAATCGACGGGATAAAATCGGGGAAAATAACAAACGGACGCATATCGCTCGTGCTTTCGAGCAAAAGCGACGCCTACGCGCTGACCCGGGCAAAAGAAAACGATATCCCGACCCAAATCGTGGAACGCGCAAAATACCCCGGCGAAAAGGAATTTTCGGAAAAAATTTTGGAAAAGACGAAACCTTACGATATCGATTTGATCGTGCTCGGGGGGTTTTCGTCGGTTTTGTCCGGGGATTTCGTGAAACTCTACAGGAATAAAATAATAAACACCCATCCGACGCTGATTCCGGCGTTTTGCGGAAAAGGCTGGTACGGCTTGAAAGTCCACGAAAAAGTGCTCGAGAGCGGGGTCAAGCTGAGCGGGGCGACCGTGCATTTCGCCGATGAGATCACCGACGGCGGCCCGATCATTTTGCAGAAGGCGGCCGAAGTCAAAGAGGACGACACGCCCGAAATTCTGCAGCGGCGCATCATGACCGAGTGCGAGCATGTCATATTGGTCGAAGCGGCGGAGCTTTTCTGCGGAGACAGGCTTGAAGTAAAAGGAAACAAAGTATATATAAGAAAATAACAAACGGGAGGGAGCTTTCACTAATGAAAAAAAGAGCGCTCATAAGCACGGATGACAAAACCGGCGTCGCCGGGCTGGCAAAGGTTTTAACGGAAAACGGATACGAAATAATATCGACCGGCAAAACCGAAAAAGTTTTGAGAGAGGCACAAATCGAGGTGATAAATATCTCCGCCGTCACGGGTTTTCCGGAATGCTTGGACGGGCGGGTAAAAACGCTCGACCCGAAAATTCACGCGGGAATTTTGGCAGTGCGCGAAAATCCAAGCCACATGGAGCAGCTCGAAAAACTGAATGTGAACACAATCGACATGGTGGTGGCGAATCTGTATCCGTTTAAAGAAACCATATCAAAAGAGCCGCCGGTTTCCTTGGAGGAGGCAATCGAGAAAATAGACATAGGCGGCCCGGCCATGCTGCGTTCCGCCGCGAAAAACTGGCAGGACGTCGTGGTGGCGGTCGACCCGAAGGATTATGACATGATCGCCGGGCAGATAACAAACAACGGGTTTGTCGACAAGGAGACGAAGCTAAAACTCGCCTGCAAGGTCTTTGAGCACACGGCGGCGTATGACGCCCTGATTGCGGCATATCTGCGGGGGGCCGCGAACGCGGACAAATTCCCGGAAAAGCTGACGTTCACATATGAAAAAGCGGAAAAGATGCGCTACGGCGAAAATCCCCACCAGCGCGGCGTCTTCTATAAAGAACCCGGAAAGCTCGACGGCACCGTGGCAAACGCGGTCTGGCTCCACGGCAAGGAGATGTCGTATTTAAACGTGAACGACGCCAACGGCGCGCTCGACCTGTTGAAGGAATTTTCCCCGGAAAAGCCCGCCGCCGTCGCAGTCAAGCACGCCACCCCGTGCGGCGCGGGAATCGGGGAGACGGCGGCAGAGGCGTACCTAAGGGCGCATGACGCCGACCCCGTTTCGATTTCCGGCGGAATCGTCGCACTTAACCGGGAAGTCGACGAGGCTGCGGCAAATGAAATGTCGAAGATTTTTTTGGACATCATAATCGCGCCGTCATACACCCCGGCGGCATTCGGCATACTCGCCCAAAAGAGAAATATAAGGCTGCTCAAACTCGAAAATATAAGCAAACCGAACACAAAAGACATGTATGACCAGAAAAAAGTGCCCGGAGGTCTGCTCGTGCAGGAACTCGACGCCTGCCTTGTAGATCACTCCCTGCTTAAAACCGTGACGAAAAGAGAGCCGACCGAAGAAGAAATGAAAGCCCTTCTGTTTGCTTTCAGGGTGGTCAAGCACGCAAAATCAAACGCGATAGTGCTGGCTGCAAACGACGCGACAGTCGGCATAGGGGCGGGGCAGACCAACAGGGTCGGCGCGCTTGAAATCGCGGTAAAATACGCGGGCGACAAGGCAAAAGGCTCCGTGATGGCCTCGGACGCCTATCTGCCCTTTTCGGATTCGGTCGCTCTCGCCCACAAAGCGGGCGTGACCGCGATAATCCAGCCGGGCGGCTCGATACGCGACCGGGAATCGGTGGATCTGTGCGATCTGCACAATATCGCGATGGTATTTACCGGCATACGGCATTTCAAACATTAAAAAACGGGAGAAGTATATATTTATGAAAATATTGGTGGTCGGCGGCGGCGGGCGCGAACACGCCATAATAAAAAAACTGTCCGAAAGCTCAAAAAAGCCCGAGCTGTTCGCAGCGCCCGGAAACGGCGGCATCGCGAAGACGGCGAAGTGCTTTCCCGATATCAAAGCCACGGACATAGAAAAAATAGTCGAACTGACCGCGCGGCAAAAATTCGACCTGGTCTTTGTCGCAAGCGACGACCCCCTCGCCTTGGGCCTTGTCGACGAAATCGAAAAACTCGGCGCCAGGGCGTTCGGGCCCTTAAAAAGGGCCGCCGAAATCGAATGGAGCAAAGTATTTTCGAAGGGCCTGATGAAAAAATACAATATCCCCACAGCCGAATATGAAACTTTCGGCGATTTTGAAAGCGCGGCGCACTATGTCAAAAACGGCGCGGCCTTTCCCGTGTGGATAAAATCCGACGGTCTGGCGCTCGGAAAAGGCGCGGTCCGCGCCATAAACCAAGATGGGGCGCTCGGCATTTTAAAGGAGATCATGGTCGATAAAAAATTCGGAAATTCGGGCGACAGGGTCGTTATTGAGCAGGAACTGACGGGCCGGGAGATAACCATTCTGGCGTTCTGCGACGGGAAAACGGTCAAGCCCATGGTATCCTCGCAGGATCACAAAAGGGCCCTCGACGGAGACAAGGGCGAGAACACCGGCGGAATGGGGAGCTTTTCCCCTTCTCTGCTCTACACAAAAGAAATCGCGGACGAGTGCATGAAAAATATATACCTGCCCACAATAGACGCGATGCGGGCCGAGGGCAGGGCATACCGGGGCGTGCTGTATTTCGGTTTGATGCTCACGCCCGGCGGGGCAAAAGTGATAGAATACAACGCGCGCTTCGGCGACCCCGAGGCGCAGGTGGTGCTGCCCAGGCTCAAAACGGACTTCCTGGATATAATCGAGGCGGTGATCGAAGAAAGGCTCGGCGAAATCGAGATAGAATGGGAAGAAAACGCGGCGGTCTGCGTGATTTTGGCTTCGGGGGGCTATCCGGGAAAATACGCGAAGGGATATGCCATAACCGGAATAGACGAAGCGGAGAAAGCAGGCGGCCTCACGGTGTATCACGCGGGCACGGCAGCGGGCAAAAACGGCGGGTTTGAAACTTCCGGCGGGCGCGTTTTGGGGGTTACGGCGGTTTGCCGCGATTTGCCGTCGGCGATAGAGAAAGTATACGGCGAAATCGATAAGATAAGCTTTAAGGATATGTTTTACAGAAAGGACATCGGGGCAAGGTGAAAATCGCGGTGGTCGGCGGCGGGGCGGCGGGGCTTATGGCCGCCGGCGAAGCTGCGGCGGCGGGGGCGGAGGTCACGCTCTTTGAAAAAAATGAAAAACTCGGAAGAAAACTCGCCATAACCGGAAAAGGGCGCTGCAATGTCACCAATCTGTGCGGCGTGGGCGAATTTTTGTCGAATGTGGCGACCAACCCCAAGTTTTTGTATTCCGCGCTGAATTGTTTCACTCCGCAGAATTGCGTGGATTTTTTTGAGAGACTCGGCGTCGGGCTGAAAACGGAGCGCGGGAAAAGGGTTTTTCCGAAGTCCGGCAGCGCCTTTGACATAGTGGACGCGCTGAAAAAATATATAAAAACCAACGGGGTAAAAATAAAGCGGGGAGCCGTTGAAAAACTGTTGATATGCGGCGGCAGAATCGCCGGAGTGGCGGCGGGGGGCCAGACATATGATTTTGAGCGCGTGATTTTGTGCACGGGCGGGGCGTCGTATCCCGGCACCGGCTCGACCGGCGACGGGTATGGGCTCGCGGCCCGGGCCGGGCACGGGATCGCGGATTTGAAACCCTCCCTTGTGCCCCTTGAAACCGGGGAAAATTTTTGCGCCGAATTGATGGGGCTGAGTCTGAAAAATATAACAATGCGCCTCTACGAAGGAGACAAAAAGATTTTCGAGGAAATGGGCGAGATGCTTTTCACGCATTTCGGAATCTCGGGGCCTCTGGCGCTTTCCGCCTCCTCGCATATAAGAGACGCAAAAAATAAAAGCTATACCATAAAATTGGACTTGAAACCCGCGCTCGGCGCGGAACAGTTGGACAAAAGGATACTCTCGGATTTCGAAAAGTATAAAAACAAAATGTTCAAAAATTCGCTGGACGACCTGCTGCCGAAAAAAATGATTCCGGTTTTCGTCAAGATTCTGGAAGACCGCATAAATCCGGAGAAGAAAATAAATGAAATCACAAAAGCCGAAAGGACAAAACTCGCCGGCTTGTTTAAGGATTTTACCATGAGCTTCAAAGCCTTCAGGCCCATAGACGAGGCGATAATCACCTGCGGGGGAGTGAAAACCGACGAAATTCATTCGAACACGATGGAATCGAAATTGGTCGCCGGGCTTTATTTCGCAGGCGAAATAATCGACGTCGACGCCTATACGGGGGGATTCAATCTGCAAATAGCGTTTTCCACGGGGAAACTCGCGGGAAAAAGCGCCGCCGAAAATTGATCCGGGTTCAAAATCGTCAAAATTTACATTAAATTAACAAATTTCTTATCTAATATCACTTTTAATGCGTAGATAAATACTGTATTATTTAATAAAATGGCGATGTGTGTTTTTATCGCCCTCTGCCGACAGCCCCACTCTAATTAAGGATCCGTATTGTACAATGGATTTGCTTTCCCGCGGTAAAACCGACCAAAAAAATAAATTTTTCGCCGTCGCGATAGACGGCCCCTCCGGCGCGGGGAAAAGCACTCTCGCCAAAGCGCTGGCCGAGAAGCTCGGGTTTTTGTATCTCGACACCGGGGCCCTGTACAGAACGGTCGGATTGTATGTGTATGAGGCGGGACTGCGCGGCGATGAAACGGAAAAAATCGGGGAGCTTGTCAAAAGCGGGGAAATAAAAATAGAGGTGGCCCACGAAGGCGGCGAACAGAAGGTTTTTTTGAACGGTTCGGATGTCTCCGGGAAAATCAGGGGCAGCCTGATGTCAAAGTACGCCTCCGACGTCTCGAAAATACCCGAAGTGCGCGAGTTTTTGCTGAACACACAAAAGGACGCCGCGAAAAAAAACGACATAATAATGGACGGCAGGGATATAGGGACGGTGATCCTGCCGGGCGCCGACGTGAAGATATTTTTGACCGCCTCGCCCGATGTGAGGGCCAGGAGAAGATTCGCGGAGCTCGGCCAAAAGGGAGAAAAAGTCGGCTATGACGCGGTTTTGCGCGAAATAAACGAAAGAGACGCCCAGGATTCGAGCCGCGCGGCGGCCCCGCTGAAACCGGCGGGGGACGCAATCATCCTAAACAACTCCGAATGCGCCTCCCCGGAGGATACGGCGGATAAGGCGCTCGATATAATAAAGGAAATATTGCCAGATGTCTGTATTCGGTAATGTGCAAAAAAGTTTCGTGGCGGGTTTTTTCAGAAAACTTTTCAGGGTCCGCGTGATCAATCCCGAAAATGAGCCTTTGGACGGCGATGTGGGGGCGTATGTGGCGTGTATAAACCATTCCTCTAACTGGGACCCGATTCTGATAGGCGCCTGCATGCACCGCCCGCTGAGATATATGGCGAAATCCGAATTGTTCAAAGTCCCGCTCTTGAAATCCTTAGTCAGGCTTTTCGGGGCTTACCCCGTGAAAAGGGACACCGCCGACGTCGCGTCCGTACGGGCCACTATAGCCATCCTCGAAAACGGGGAAGTGGTGGGGATGTACCCCCAGGGCCACAGGGCAAAGGGGATCCACCCCGAAAAAATAACCCCGAAGGGCGGGGTCGCGATGGTCGCCT
Organism: Oscillospiraceae bacterium; assembly: GCA_009785015.1. The sequence goes on from WQXD01000012.1 coordinate 16,326, forward strand.
TCAAAGCCAAAACCGGCATACTGCCGATTACCGTCATATCAAAAGGCTATAAGGTCAGGGCATTTCGCAAAACCATAGTGGTTTTCGGGGAATATATACCTTTTGAGGAATTCGAAAAAATCGGCGGGGAGGCCGGCGGCATGGAATTGTACAAAAAAATGACGGACAGGGTCTACGGCGAAATTCTGGAAAATTACGAAAAATACGATATTTTAAATAAAAAAGGTGTACAGTGAATTTGAAGATGAAAAATTTGATATGTGCGGCGCTTGTATTTCTGGTTCTCTCGGCGGTGTTTTCCTGCGCCAAAGACAGCGGCGGGGAGTCAAATGAAAACAAAAGCGGGGATCCGGTCTCTGCCGGCGAAAATCCGCCCGAATCGGGCGAAAAAGCCGACAAGTGGGCCCAGGAGCCCATAGACCTGCCCGAGGCGGACTTCGGAGGCAGGGAATTTAACGTGATTACCGTGGAAGTGACCGATCAGAGAAGGGTCTATGACCATTTCGCGCCCCAGGAGCAGACCGCCGACCCGATAGTCGACGCGCTGTATAAAAGGCGGCTGGCGACAGAAGAGAGATACAACGTGAAAATAAACGAAAAAACCTCGGCTTCCCCCTGGGATACCGCCAAAAAAAGCATACTCGCCGGCGATCTGCTGTATGATCTGATCGTGGTGCCGATTGCGAATATGAAGGATCTGGCGAGCCAGAGTCTGCTCACGGATATATACGCGATGCCGTATATAAAAGACCATTTGGACAAGCCCTGGTGGGACCAGAGGCTGAAGCGGGATCTGTCCATAAACGGAAAGCTGTATTTTCAGGCGGGAAACATAGTGCTCAGGGACAAGCTCAGGGTATCGTGCCTGTATTTCAACAAAGATATGTTCAAGTCGATAGGCCTTGAATACCCGTACCAATACGTCTATGACGGCCTCTGGACGATAGACAAGCTGATGGAGATTTCCAAAGGGGTAAATTCCGACTTGGACGGCAACGGCGTGATGGATCAATATGACCAGTGGGGATTTATGTCGCAGTACGAATTCGCCCTCCATTTGTTTGAGGGAGCCGGGGAAAAAATGATAGGGCTGAATGAAAACGGGGTACCGGAGATAACCGTCAGCACCCCGCGCGCGCTCGACGTCATACAAAAGGCGCTTGCGGTCTGCACGGAGCCCGAAGCCATGTTCCACGCCGACGGCATAAAAAATTCCTCCGATATATGGCAGACGGCGAGCGCGTATTTCCAGGAGAACAGATTTATGATACGCGCCAGCGTATTTGAGGCGGTGCCCAGGGATTTAAGGGCGATGCCGGCGGATTTCGGGGTGCTCCCGACGCCCAAATACGACGAGCAGCAAAAAAATTATTATACATATGTCGAGGGCAGCGGGCTCGTCGCCGGGATAGCCGCAAATGCCGATTTGGAATATTCGGGGCTCATAACCGAAGCCCTGGCGTATGAATCGGGTTCGACCCTGATGCCCGCTTTCTATGATCTGTGCCTGACATCCAAGGTGTTGAGGGACGACGAATCGGAGGGGATGCTCGACATCATGTTTGACAACCGGGTTTACGATATCGGCTATATCTACCAGATAGGCGGGCTCAACAGTTTGTTTTCGGGCTTGGTGCAGTCCAAAAGCGCGGATTTTGTGTCTGCCTATGAAAAAAAAGCGGGCTCCGTCGAAAAAGCGCTTGAGAAATTTATAGATACCTATGACAAAAATTGACATAGTGACAGCCGAAAACTGCGGGTTCTGCTTCGGGGTGAAAAAAGCGGTGGAAGCGCTCACGGGCGAAATGGCGCAGTGCGGGCAAGACAGCCGGGCGATCTATCTGATCGGCAAACTCATACATAACAATTCGTTCATGGAAGAAGTGACAAAAAAAGGCGTGATTGTCGCCGGAGACGACTTCCTCGAATTTAAAGAAGATTCGACGGCGGTTATAAGGGCCCACGGGATACCGAAGCCGTATTACGGGCGCCTTGGCGAGATTAGCGAACAAAAAAACCTGAAAATCGTCGACGCGACCTGCGAGTGCGTGAAGCGGATGCACAAAATAGCGGCGGAAAACACCGGAAACGGCACTTTCACGCTGATACTCGGGGATAAAAACCACCCCGAAATAACGGCCCTTGAGAGCTATGTAAACGGAAGGCGCCGGATTGTAAAGGACTTCGCGGAGCTTGTAAAAGGGTTTGACTTTACAGAAGTATTAAACGAAAATTTCAAAAAAATGATCATACTGGCGCAGACCACGCATAATAAAAAAGACTATGACAAATGCAAAATTCACATAAAACAAAAATGCGCGGGCTCGCCCACTGAAGCGGTTTTTTTCGGCACCATATGCGACGCTACCGAAAAAAGGCAGGCAGAAGCCGAATTTTTATCGAAAAAAAGCGACGTGATGATCGTAGTCGGGGATCAAAGCAGCTCAAACACAAAAAAACTCTATGAGATATGCGAAAAAAATTGCGCGAATTCTTTTATTGTCGAAACTTCGGAGCAACTGCCTTTAAATATATTAAAAAATCTTTTCGGGGATCTAAAAAGAAAAATGAAAATAAGAGGAAAGGATGCTGTGCAAGTTAGTATAACTGCGGGGGCTTCAACTCCTGACAGTATTATTATGGAGGTAAAAAAAATTATGGCGGAAAACATCAACAATGGCGAAAATACCGAAAATATCGAAAATACCGAAAGCGCGGAAAGCGCCAAAGAGATCGTAGATGTTGCCACTATTGAAGAAAGGGGTATCGGTCCTGCAGAAGAAAGCGTCGAAAAAACAGACCGCGCGGGCACAGAGGGCGAAAAAGCGAAAAAAGAAATAAATTACGATGAAATGAGTTTCGCCGAGCTGTTGGACGAGACGTTCGCTCCGGTGAACAGAGGGGACAGGGTGAAGGGCATCGTGTCTTCCGTCTCGGACAATGAAGTTCACGTCGATGTGGGCTACAAATACACGGGAGTGCTCACTTTTTCCGAAATAACGGACGATTCGTCGGTCGACTTGAAAGAGATGTTTAGGGTCGGGGATGAAATCGAGACGCAGATTATAAAGACAAACGACCAGGAAGGCATAGCCCTGCTGTCAAAAAAACGGATCGATTCATCGGATAACTGGGACAAGATCATGCAGTTTTACGAAAGCGGCGCGGTCGCCGAGGGCAAAGTGGTGCAGGTGGTAAACGGAGGGGTCATAGTCGTCATAGATTCCACGAAGGTATTTGTGCCCGCTTCGCACGCGGACGTCTCCAAGGACACCGATCTGGCCACTCTCATCGGCAAAAAAGTAAAAATCAAAATAATCGATATAAACCCGGCGAAACACAGGGCCATAGCTTCCATCAGGAGCGCCTCGCAGGAGGAAAGAAAGGCGAACGAAGACAAAATCTGGGGCGAATTGGAAAAAGGCAAGAAGTACGGGGGAATCGTAAAGTCCATCGCCAATTACGGCGCCTTTGTGGATATAGGCGGGGTCGACGGGATGATCCATTTGAGCGAGCTTTCGTGGAGCAGGATAAAGCACCCTTCGGAAGTGGTCGCCCTGGGGGACAGCGTCGAGGTGTATATCAAGGATTTCGACCGCGAAAAGAGGCGCATAGCCCTGGGATATAAAGACGAAAGCGAAAACCCGTGGACAAAGTTCATCGAGAGCACGAAAGTGGGCGACGTGGTAAATGTGAAAATATTGAACTCCATGACCTTCGGTTCCTTCGCCGAGATCGTCCCCGGCGTCGACGGGCTCATCCATATATCGCAGATATCGGCCAAAAAAGTTTCAAAGCCCTCCGAAGCGGTGAATATCGGCGATGTGGTCCAGGCGAAGATAACAAGCATAAACATCGAAGCCAAGCAGGTCGCCCTCTCAATACGCGCGCTGCTCGAGCCGGAACAGGCGCCGGAGCCTGAGCCCGAGCCGGAAACGGAAACATCCGCACCCGCCGAAACGGACGCGCCGCCGGATGAACCGGAGGCAAAAGACGCGGCGCAGGAAGAACAAACAGAAAATAAGGAAGATACCGCGGTAAAAGAACCCAAAAAAAGAACCAGAACAACAAAAAAAGAAGATAAGGAAAATCCGGAGGAGTAAAACATATGTCAAATTATGAAAAGGAAAAGGAAATTCTGCGGACCCTCGCGAAAAAAGTCGCGGAAATAAGCGCCCTGCCGATACAGGAAAAAACTTTCAAAGCGTGGAAAGGTCTGAATTCGCTCAGGCCGGAGCGCCCCATGTTCATGATCGACCAGCTCCCCTGGGGGGAACTGAACAGGGACGGTGAGCTGAACTTTGAATGCGGGGACTGGCTTATGCGCCATTTCGAATGGCAGCTGCGCGAAACCCTGTACAGGTGGAACCATATACAGGACGACAGGGTGGTCACAAATGTGATAGGGGCCCCCAGGGCGGTGAGCAACACCGGTTTCGGAATCGCAATCGAAGAACAGAGGATACCGGGGACTCCGGGGAGCGCCGCGGACAGCCACGATTACAAGGCGGTGATAGAAAGCGAAGAGGACATCGAAAGAATACAGACCCCAAAGATCGCCGAAGACACGGAAACTTCCGCAAAATGGCTCGAAACCGCCAAAGATATTTTCGGCGGCATTTTGGAAGTTATCCCGGGCAGAAGCAACGGGTTTGGCACCATCGGCCACGTATGGGACACGATAAGCACGTGGCGCGGGGTGGAGGAATGCATGTACGATGTGATAGACAGGCCGGAGTTCACGCATAAACTGCTTGAAAAGATGTTCGGTCTGTACCATCATCAGATGGACGAATACGAAAGGCTCGGGCTTTTGGACGTGGGCGCGCCGCTGATCCACTGCACCGGGGCCTATACCGACGAGCTGCCGGGATTTGCAAACGAGAGCGAACAGCAACTCGAAAAATACAGGCACTCGTCCAAAAACATGTGGACGATGGGGGCCGCGCAGCTGTTTTCCATGGTCTCGCCGGAGATGCACGACGAATTTGAGATCGCCTACCAGATGAAATGGTACGAGCGCTTCGGGCTCGGATATTACGGCTGCTGCGAGCCGCTGGACCTGAAAATTCACGTGATAGCGAAACTGCCGAATGTCAGAAAAATTTCGCAGAGCCCCTGGGTTGATATGGAGAGGGGTTCGGAGGCGATGGCGGGGAGGTTCGTATTCTCGAGGAAACCGAACCCGGCGTTTTTGTCGAGCGGCACCGCCTGGCTGCCCGAGCTTGTGCGCAAGGATTTGGCCGGCGCCTGCGCGGCCGCTGCGAAATACAACAACCCGTGCGAGCTCATACTAAAAGACGTGAGCACCACCGGAAACACGCCCGAGAGGCTTTGGGAATGGGCCAAAATCGCCGCCGGGGTCTGCGGCAGGGGTTAATGAGGTAGAGAAGTATATGGCAAAATTTAAAGTCATACTGGCGGGATGCGGGGGCATGGGCAACGCGTGGATGACATACCTGCAAAAGCGCAGCGACGTCGAAGTTGTCGGTTTGTGCGATATAGTCATCGAAAAAACGGCGGAGTATATAAAAAAATACAATTTGAAATGCAAGTCTTTCGACGATATAACAAAGGCTCTGGCCGCCTGCCCCGAAACAAATCTGGTAGTCGACTGCACCACCCCCGACGCCCACGAAAAAATCGTGACGGCGGCGCTTGAAGCGGGCGCGGACGCAATCGGCGAAAAGCCCATGGCCGAAACAAGAGAGCAGGCGCTGTGCCAGATTGCGGCCGCGGACAAGACCGGCAAATCCTACGCAGTGATGCAAAACAGGATATATCTGCCCGGCATGAGGGCTATAAGAAAGGCCATAGGCGAGAATCTGCTGGGGCGCTTAGGATCCGTGAGTTCGGACTTTTTCATCGGGGCGCATTTCGGCGGCTTTCGGGATTTGATGGACAATGTTTTGATTTTGGACATGGCGGTGCACACTTTTTATCAGGCGAGGTTTATAATCGGCTCGAATCCGCGCTCGGTGTACTGCCACGAATTCAACCCGCCCGGCTCATGGTACAGGGGAAACGCCTCGGCGGTCGCGATCTTTGAGTTTGAGAACGGGACAGTCTACGACTACAGGGGCTCCTGGTGCTCGGAGGGGTTCAACACCTCGTGGGAGTGCGACTGGCGGATTATAGGCGAGAAGGGCACGATCAAATGGGACGGAGGAGGCTCGGCCGCCGCGCAGATAAAAAAAGAGGGCGAATCGGGCTTTACGGTCCCGTGCGATGAAATCAAACTCGATTTGTCCGCTTACGGCGCGCCTCAGGGCCACGAGGGCTGTTTTGACGAAATGTTTTCCGCACTCATAGAAAAACGCCCGGCGGAAACCGACTGCCGGGAGAATTACCAGTCCATGAATATGGTCTACGGCGCGATAGAAAGCGCGAAATACGGCAAAAAAATCATTTTGTAAACGCCGTTTTCGACACTTTTTCCATAACGGGCAAAACGAAAACGGCAAGCGCCCCGCCGATCGACGCGGTAAAAAGCTGCGTGACCGAAAATATACCGGCGACGGCCGCGGCCTGGCTTTCGGGCAGATTTAAAAATACCGGCACGCAAAGGCGCACAATTCCAAAATACAGCGTTATAAACTTGCCGGCGGCGGCAGATAAAAGCGCCGCAATCCGCACAATGTGAACATTGGCGGATTTTATTTTTGTCACCAAATGCCAGAGCATCACAAGCGCGAAATTTCCCGCCATCATAAACGGAATCAGGGCCCAGAGGGGGCCGATCCCCAAAAGCCTCGCGACAACCGGCGACACACAGGCGACTGCAATCCCCGACGCCGCCCCGCGCGTCATGACCGATATGATCAGTATGAAATTCACCAAGGACCCCGTGACAAGCTGGCCGAAAGACGCGGCGGCCGCCTGCCCGCCGATCAATAAAGCGATAAAAACCGCCGTCTGCGCGAGCTGTGAGGCGCCTCTTTTCACTTCATGTCCTCGCGCCGCTGGATCTGCCTCGCCTTTGTCGAATTGGGATAGCATGTCACGTCAAAAATGCGCTGATTGGAGCTTCCCCGGTAAAACCAGTCCAGTGTTTTTTTGTCCTGCTCGAACCTGCCGTCGATCAAATAGTTGGTGACGCTCAGAAGCTCCTCCACGCCCGCGTCGGTTTTGGCCATTTCCAGAAGCTCCTCATACAGATAGCCGGTATAGGTGATAATTTCCAAGCGGCCGCGCGCCTCGGACTCGACAAGCCGGGCGAGCCGCGCGAATTCGCGGGCCTGGCAGAAAGGCTCGCCGCCGGAAAAAGTCAGCTTTTTGATATGCGACTTTACTATTTTTTCGGCGGTTTTTCGTATATCCGCCAAAAACCCGCCCTCAAAATCCCATGATTCCGGGTTGTGGCAGCCTTTGCAGCCGTGCGGGCAGCCCTGCGCGAACACCACGAGGCGCACCCCGGGCCCGTCGACCACCGAATCCTCTATTATTCCCGCCAATCTGACGGACTGCGCCATCAGGTCGGCTATATTTTCTCTTTTTTGTATGTTTTCCGCTTCCATTCCCGCATAACCGCTTTCGTTTTTGATTTAATTATATGATCCGTATGTCCGAGAAGTTCACCGATGTGCTGTGCTTGACCCTCGCTTTTTCCTCTTTGAGCTTCGCGTCGTTGAATCTGTCGAGGGTGCCCAAGTATCCTGTGACGCGCCGTATCCTTGTAAATTCGCCCTTTCCGTCCTTTTCGCTCCTGCCGCATTTCGGGCACAGATCTCCGATTATTCCGGTATAGCCGCAGACCGGGTCGCGGTCGACGGGGTGGTTTATCGAGCCGTAGCCGATTCCGCATTCTTTCATGTGCCTGATTATCTCCTCGAATGCCTCCAAGTTTTCAGACGGGTCGCCGTCCATTTCTATATATGTGATGTGGCCCGCGTTTGTCAGCGGGTGGTAGGGGGCTTCGAGCTCGATCTTTTTGTGCGCCGATATATCGTGATACACCGGTATATGGAAGGAATTTGTGTAAAAGGCCCTGTCGGTGACGTTTTTTATCTCCCCGAAAAGTTCCCTGTCCATCTTCACGAACCTGCCCGACAGCCCCTCGGCGGGCGTGGCGATAAGGGTGAAGTTGAGCCCGTGCTTTACGGTGGCTTCATCCGCCTTTTTTCGCATGAAGCCCACTATTTCAAGGCCCATGGCCTGCGCTTTTTCGCTCTCGCCGTGATGGGCGCCCAGAAGCGCCGTCAGGCATTCGGCGAGCCCGATGAACCCTATAGTCAGCGTCCCGTGTTTCAGCGGTTCCCCGATTTCGTCCTCCGGATTCAGGTTGTCGGAACCGAGCCATATGCCCTGTCCCATCAGAAACGGAAAATTTTTGACCTTTTTTCCGCACTGTATTTTAAAACGGTGCAAGAGCTGCGCCGCGATTATCTCTATTTTTTCCTCCAGGTCCGCATAGAATTTTTCCGTGTCGCCCTTTGATTTGATCGCTATCCTGGGCAAATTGAGCGATGTAAAGGAGAGATTTCCCCTGCCGAAAGTGGTTTCCTTCGTGTCGTCGAAATAATTCGACATCACCCGCGTGCGGCACCCCATGTACGCCACTTCGGTTTCGGGGCAGCCTTCCCTGTAATATTTGAGGTTGAAGGGGGCGTCCATGAAGGAAAAGTTGGGATACAGCCGCTTCGCCGACACTTTTACCGCGAGCTTGAACAGGTCGTAGTTGGCATCTTCCCTGTTGTAATTTTTGCCTTCCTTTATCTTGAATATATGTATCGGGAATATGGGGGTTTCGCCGTTCCCCATTCCGGCCTGCAGGGCGAGCAGTATGTTCTTTATGACAAGCCGCCCCGCGGGGCTTGTGTCGAGGCCGTAGTTGATTGAGGAAAACGGAATCTGCGCGCCGGCCCGCGAGTGCATCGTGTTGAGGTTGTGGACGAGCGCCTCCATGGCCTGGAAAGTGGTTCTGTCGGTTTCCTTTACCGCGTATTTTTTCGCGGAAAGCTGCGCCTTTTGGATCAGGTCTCCCTCAAAATGCCGCGCCAGCTCTTCTTTTTCCATTTTTTCATAGTCGTTTTTGACCTCGAAAACGGGGACAAGGGCGTGTTTTTGTTTGACGTCCGCCAAAGTTTTGGTTACGATATCTTCTATTTTTTCCCCATTTACCGTATCTGAGCCTGATTCTATCTCAAAATATTTCACGAGATTTTCCTTATACAGTTTCCGATAGGTCTTCTCGACGCCCTTTGCCATGGCGTAGTCGAAGTTCGGTATGGACTGGCCCCCGTGCTGGTCGTTTTGGTTCGACTGTATGGCGATGCAGGCGAGCGCCGAATAGCTCGCAATTCCGGCGGGCTCCCTCAAAAACCCGTGGCCGGTGCAGAAACCGCCGGTGAAGAGCTTGTCTATGTCTATCTGGCAGCATGTGGTGGTGAGCGAATAGAATTCGAGGTCGTGAATGTGTATGTCGCCCTCGCGGTGGGCCTTGGAATGTTTGGAGTCGAGGATGAACATCTCGCAGAACTGCTTCGCGCCCTCGGAGCCGTATTTGAGCATGGCGCCCATGGCGGTGTCCCCGTCGATATTGGCGTTTTCCCTTTTCATGTCGTTGTCCTTGGCGGACTTGAATGTTATGTCCTCGTATATCTTCATCAGGCGGGTGTTCATCTCCCTGATCCTGTTGCGCTCGGCCCGGTACAGTATATATTCCTTCGCCGTGCGGGCGTGGCCGGTTTGCATCAGCACCCTTTCCACCGTGTCCTGGATGTGTTCAACTGTAGGGAGCTTTTTTACCTTCTCGTATTCTTTCTCTATTTCCTCGGTTACTTTGTATGCCAAATTGAGCGCGTTGTCGTAATCGCTGCCCCCAATCGCCTTGGCGGCCTTGAATATCGCGCTGGCGATCTTTTCTATGTTGAACGGCACTTCCCGCCCGTCCCTTTTTGTTATTTTCGTAACCATGTTTTTTAGCTCCTTTTTCGTTAGAAATACTGTATATAGTATATCACAGTTGAATGTGACACAAGATATTGTGACCAAACCATCTGCGCGCCTTATAATTATAATACGGCGGATATAGTTTGTCAAGGGCTAAAGTTACAAAAAAATAATATATTTTTTGGGCATTTTTCACAATTGTTTTTCTCTGAAACAGCTGTTTTACAGGGGAAACGGGGGCTTTGAGAATCAAGGCGGAGTAAAAAAAATACTGAAAAATTATAATTGTTTACAATTTGGCGCGATTCGTCAAATCGTTTCCATATCCCGCCTGCGGTAAAACACGAACCCGGCCGCGCTCAGAATTGCGGCGGCGAGCGTGAGCGCCAAAAGCGGCCAGACGTCTATCCGGTCGCCGAGGATGACGTTTGGAATATGATGGAGCGGGGACAGGCAGAGCAGCCATTCGGGAAAACCCAAAACCTCGCCCAAAAACGAAGCGAAAAAGACAAATCCGAAATATCCCCATACCGCCCCGGCCGCTTTGGGGGCCAGCCCCACAAGCAGCGCCGCTATGCCGATCATCATCCACAAAGCGGGCAGATATGACAAAAACGCCTTTTGCAGAGTTCCGAAAGCGAACGGGTTCGCCTCCCCCGCGATAGAAATTGCGGAACAGTAAATGCCGGCCGCCGTGGCGAATTGAAGCAGCACGCTCGCCCCAAACGACAAAAGCGCGTATCCGCCCATGTATTCGCCCCGGGAGACCACTCCGGCGAGCACCTGTTCGGCGCGGCGGTCCTTTTCCTCGCTTCTCGGTTTTAAAGCGGCGATAAGCAGCGGCACAATGCAGAGCAGCGTCATCATCGAGGCCACAAACGACAGATAATACGTCTGTATGTTGTCCTTCGTGGCTTCCGCCGCCTCGGGGTCAAATCCGAGTATCTGCATATATTCCGGGCTGCCGCCGATAAATTCGTCGATATTCCCCACCATGGAGCCGTAGGACGCCCCCAGGGCGAACATCACGATCAGCCATATCACAAGCTGGCCGCGAAGCAGCCGGAAAGCGAGCCCGAACGAATTGGACAGCACAAACGAAGCCCCCCTTTTCCCCGGCCGCGCGGGGATGAACCCCTGATCCAGATCGCGCGCCGAATTCAGCCTGTAGGCCGCAGCGGCAATAAGGGCGGCCGCGCCCAGCAGTAAAAAAAAGGGCCACCACCGGTTTTCGATATACGCCTTCGCGCGCAGCGCGAGCCCGAGCGGACTCATGCATGACACAATTTCAATCTGCTGCATATCCCCGACCGCGCGCATCATATAGAAAACGCCCAGAATCAGAAACGAATACCCCGAGGCGCCGCCCTTATTCGAAGACAGCTGGCAAAACAGCGCGGTGATCGCCGCAAACAAAATCCCGAAGGCGCAGTTCAGCGCGCCGTACAGCATCGATCCGGCAAAATCCATACTTTCCACGCCCGCCGCGGCGAGCCCGAATCCCATCAAAAGCCCGAGTATCAGATTTACGGCGACTGCGGTGATCATGGCCGCGTTCAGATTCGCCATACGGCCGACCGGCAGCGAGCGCACCACCTCGGCGCGCCCCTTTTCCTCGTCGGCGCGGGTATGGCGCCCCACCAGAAACACATTCATGACGCCGACGGCCATCAAAACCCACAACAGCATCATGCCCGTGTACATCGCCCCCGAAGTATAATTGTCCGCGCCGTAGACGGGCCCCATCATCGAAACCATGACCGGGTTGTCCAGAACGGACACAAACTGCTCCCGCGCTTCCGCGTCGAACATACCCGCCATACCGGGCGCGATCGCGACCGACATCAAAACTATCGCAACTATCCAGATACCCGATATAACACGCTCGCCCTTGAGCATGAAACGCACGAGTTTTCCCGTATTGTCGAAATTTCCGCGCATTTTATCCACCTCCGTTCGCGTTGTAATGGCGCATGAACAAATCTTCCAGGGTGGGCGGGGCGCTTTCGAGCTTTTTGAGGCCGCAGCCGGCGATATGCGACACAACTCCCCCGATTTCATCCGAATCGACCTGGAAGGTGATCCCGCCGGGATCTTCCGTTATGTTGTGAACCCCCCTCAAGGCGGCGAGATTTTCTATCGCTTTTTCGGTCTGGATCGTCATCGTGACCCGCGTGAGGTGGCGCATCTGGGCGAGTGTGCCCTTTTCGACAATGACGCCCTCGCGCACGATCGCGATCCTGTCGCACAGCTTTTCCACTTCGCTCATGATATGGCTGGATAAAAAAATACCTTTGCCGCTCTTTTTCAGTTCGAGCACGTACCCCTGAAACACCTGCTCCATCAGCGGGTCGAGCCCGCTGGTCGGCTCGTCGAGGATGTACAGGTCGGCGTCCGAAGCGAACGCGGCGATCAGGGCCACTTTCTGTCTGTTGCCTTTTGAATATGTCCGGCACTTTTTGGACGGGTCGAGCTCGAAGTCCGACAGCAGTTTTTCGCGCCGGGCCTTGTCGTGCCGGCCGCGAAGGCTCACAAACAAGTCGATCACCTCGCCGCCCGTCAGATTCGGCCAAAGGCTCACATCGCCGGGCACATAGGCTATCCTTTTGTGAATTGCCACCGCGTCCCTCCACGCATCCATGCCGAACACCTTCGCAGTTCCCCCCGAGGGGCGCAAAATTCCCAGCAGCACGCGGATGGTCGTGGTCTTCCCCGCGCCGTTAGGGCCGATATAACCGAATACCTCTCCCTCTTCGACTTCCAGGTCTATACCGTTAAGGGCGGTAAATCTGCCGAACCGCTTAGAAAGCCCCACGGTTTCCAAACTCAATTTTGCCATTTGTCAATACCTCCTCAAATTTTTTTACATCAAAAATACCTTTAGGGCAGGGGGTGATAGAGCAGATATTCCACAATCCTGTTGTACGCGGATATCGTCAGGTGGCAGTAGGCGTCCGATGAAAACTCGTCGTACAGGTTGTTTTGGCTGTCCCTCACCGCCGCGCCGTAATCGATGAAGGGCACCCCGTTCTCCCTCGCGAACACCAAAAGCGCGTTGTTGGCCCTGGAGATCGCGTCGTTGTTGAGCCTTGTTTTCTGCGCCGCGTAGACAAGCGGCGTCACGGACATGATCACCACGGTCTTGCCGGGGCTCTTTTGTTTTATCCTGTCTATGAGCAGCGCGTAATTTTTGACGTAATCCTCAACTGACATCAGCCCCAAATCGTTGAGCCCGAGGCATATAAGAACATATTTTCCCCCTTTTGCCGCTATTATATCTTCGGGACGGGTCTGTTTGCCGCCCCAGAGCGGGTGGATGGAATTCGCCGATATATCCCTTAGAGCGTTGTTTACGCTGTAACTGCCCACCGCGACGACGTCCGCATCCCTCAAAACGGCTTCGCCCCCGAATGTTATCTTGCCCCTGAACAGATCAAAACCCATAGTGACCGAATCCCCGAGAAAAATGAAGTTTTTGAAATATCCGTAAGGCTCCGGGATTTCGCTGCTGAGCGGGGTGGCGCCGTACTGCGTTTCAAGGCTTCTGCCGTAGGGCGGCGGCTCTATTTTTCCACCGGGCGTATCCACTGCCTGCTCGAACATGAGCCGCATAAAGTCCGCTTTCGGGGTTTCGGCATAAGCGTAATCGGGCGTGGGGGCGGCGGTGGTTTCGGGGGGAGGGGGCGAAAGGGTGGTCGGCGGCGGGTCGGTGGCCGGGGGAGCTGTGGCGAGCGGGGGGTCGGCGGCGGTAGCGGCGGGGGCGGCGGTTTCGCCGTGATAGTCGGCGGGATAGACATATGTGCCGTTCCCGGTCGGTTCGCCGCGGGCGAATTCGCCCGTGTACACGATTCCGTTCGCCCATGTATACGTCCCCTGGCCGGATCTTATACTGTCGACGAAATCGCCGATATACACGTCGCCGTTGTAATACACCTGCTTGTAGCGCCCGTTTAAAAGCTTCTTTGCCGAAGCCTCCGTTTGCCCGGCCGATGAAAGTGAAAGCTCGGCGGTTTTGGTTTCGCTTGTTTTGCTTGTTTCGC